>NZ_JBVVQU010000007.1:10399-150809 GCF_055811555.1 Mesorhizobium sp. WSM4813 | reverse complement strand
AAAGGTCTCAAGGAGATGCGTTCGGCCGCCTTCCAGGGTGGCGGTTACGTGCTGGTCGAATTCCACCCGCAGACGGATCTGGCGACGGCGTTGCAGGACACACGCAGCAAGGTCCAGGACGGCAAGGCCGACCTGCCGCAGGCAGCGGAGGAGCCTGTAGTCTCCGAAGTCAACGTCTCCGAGTTCCCTGTCCTTGTCGTGACGCTGTCGGGCGAGGTGCCCGAGCGCATGCTCACGGCGGCGGCGCGCGAGTTGCGCGACCGCATCGAGGAAGTGCCGGGCGTGCTGGAAGGCTCGCTGCAAGGTGCGCGCGACGATCTCGTCGAAGTCGTCATCGATCCGATGAAACTGTCTTCCTATGGGCTGCAGCTCGAGCAGCTGATCGGTGCGGTTGGCGATTCCAACAGTCTTGTCGCCGCCGGCAACATTGAAGGGTCCGAGGGCAAATACGCTGTCAAGGTGCCGTCGCTGATCGAAACGCCGGAGGACGTGGCGGCGCTTCCGATCGTCGCCGGCCCCAATGCCGTCGTGCAGGCCAAGGATATCGCCACCGTCCGCTCCACCTTCAAGGACGCCGAGACGGTGACCCGTCTCGACGGCAAGCCGGCGATCGCCATCGAGGTGAAGAAGCGCATCGGCTCCAACCTGATCGACACGATCGCCCAGGTGAGGACCGTGTCCGATGCCTTCATAAAGACCATGCCGGAAGGCATGCACGTCACCTACACGCAGGACAAGTCGGTCTTCGTCAACCAGTTGCTCGGCGATCTGCAGAACCACGTCATGATCGCCGTGATCCTGGTGTTCATCGTCATTCTCTACGCACTGTCGGGCCGTGCATCGCTGCTGATTGGCCTCGCCATTCCATCGTCCTTCCTGATCGGCATCCTGCTGTTGGCCATGATGGGCTACACGATCAACATGATCGTGCTGTTCAGCCTCATCCTGGCGGTCGGCATGCTCGTCGACGACGCCATCATCGTCACCGAATTCGCCGAGCGGCGCATGAGCGAAGGCATGCCTAAGGCACAGGCCTTCGAGCTTGCCGCCAAGCGCATGGCCGGTCCGGTCATCGCGGCGACGATGACGCGCATCGCCGCCTTTTCGCCGCTGCTGTTCTGGCCGGGCATCATCGGCGACTTCATGAAATACATGCCAATCACGCTGATCGTCACGCTCTCGGCCTCGATGCTTTACGCACTGGTCTTTGCGCCGGCGTTGGGCGCCTTGTTCGCCAAGGCGCCGCCGCATCACGAGAATGACAACCGCGACGGCTGGTACATGGCCGTGGTCAAGCAGGCGGTGCGCTTTCCCATCACCGTGCTTCTGCTCACCGTCGGCCTTTTGTTCGGTGTCGGTTTTGCCTATTCGAAATATGGCGCCGGCGTCGAGTTTTTCCCGAATGTCGAGCCTGACTACGGCCTGCTCTATGTGCACGCCCGCGGCAACCTTTCGCTCGCCGAAATGGATGCCGCCACGAAGACCGCCGAGAACCGACTTCTTGGCTGGCCAGGCGTGAAATCGGTCTATACCCGTGTCGGCAAGACGCAAGGCGGCGGCCAGGACATTCCTGAAGACGTGGTCGGCGTGATCCAGTACGAGTTCGTCGACTGGCGCGAGCGCAAATCGGCGAACGCCATCCTGGACGAACTGCGCGGCGTCATGGCCGGCATTCCCGGCGTCGACGTCGAAGTTCGCGTGCCCGAGGCCGGCCCGCCCACCGGCAAGCCGATCCAGATCAGGCTCTCGGCCGTCGACCCGAAAGGTCTCGACGACAAGGCGCGCGCCGTCGCCGCGCGCATTGCCAAGGTGCCAGGCGTCATCGATATTTCAGACGGCCTGCCGCCACCCGGCGTCGACTGGGCGCTCGACGTTGATCGCGCCAAGGCGGCGCAATACGGCATCAGCCCGACCTCGGTCGGAACGGTGGTGCAGCTGGTGACGAACGGGCTGAAGCTCAGTGAATACCGGCCAGCCGGTGCTGACGACGCCGTCGACATCAGGCTGCGACTGCCCGAGGACCGGCGCACGCTGTCGACACTCGACGATCTCAGGGTGCAGACGTCGCAAGGGTCGGTGCCGATTTCGAATTTCGTCGTGCGCAAGCCTGAGCCGACCGTCGGCATCCTCAACCGCATCGACGGCGCGCGCACGGTGGTCGTCCAGGCCAACGTCGCCGCCGGCGAGCAAGTCGCTTCTGTCCAGCAGCAGGTCACCCAGGCTGTCACCGATATGGATCTCGGCAGCGGCATACGCTGGAAGCTTGCCGGCTCGAACGAGGACAGCGCCGAGGCCAGTGCCTTCCTCAGCAAGGCCTTCGGTGCCGCGATCTTCCTGATCTTCCTGGTGCTTCTGATGCAGTTCAACAAGTTCACCAGCGTCTGGCTGGTGCTGTCCTGTGTGGTCATGGCGACGGTCGGTGTGTTCCTGGGATTGCTGTTGACTGGAGAGGCGTTCGGCATCGTCATGTCGGGCATCGGCGTCATTGCGCTGGCCGGTGTGGTGGTGAACAACAACATCGTGCTGATCGACACTTATGACCGGCTGCGTGAAGAAGGCTGGGACAAGATGGACGCGGTGCTGCAGACCTGCCGTGAACGTGCCCGCCCGGTCGTGCTGACCGCGGTGTCGGCGATCCTCGGCGTGCTGCCGATCGCTTTCGGCCTCGGTCTCGAAATCTTCCATCACGAGACGACGATCAACGCGCCGTCGACGCAATGGTGGATTTCACTGTCCTCAGCGATCGTCTTCGGCCTGTCCTTCGCCACCTTGCTGACGCTGGTGGTCACACCGTCGATGCTGATGGTGTTCACGCGTAGTAAGAACAGCCGCTTCTATGCATTCTTCCGTCGGGTGTTCCGGCGCGGCAAGACAGTCGGTGCGACTGTAGAGACCTCCGCAAGACCGAGCTCGCTTGACGAGCCGGCGATCGCCTTCCCGAAGGCCGCCGAATAGGCCAACTTTGCTTGGAGCGCCGCGCGTATTCTGAACGCGCAAAGAAAAGGCCGCCGGGAACAACCAAGCGGCCTTTTGCATTGTCTGTCATGCAACACCTCAAAGCGGGGAGTTTCTCATGACGCTCAGCACCATTCTCGTCATCATTCTGATCCTCATTCTGATCGGCGCGGTGCCGGCATGGCCTCATTCGCGTTCCTGGGGTTATGGTCCCTCCGGCATCGTCGGCGTCATCCTGATCGTCCTCTTGGTGTTGCTGCTGATGGGCAGGATTTGAGCCGGAATTTGGTGCACTCGACAAAGTGCAGCGCTGCGCGTCCTTTAGGACTCGCAGCGCTGTAGCATTTGATTTGATGCAGGTCGTTCCGAGCTTTCGCTTCGGAGAGCGCGCGCGCATTGGCCGTGCCGCGGATTTCCTACGAGGAGTTGAAGCGCTATTCCGCCGGTGCGGGCTCGGGAGAAAATTCGGCGCGGTGAGCAAGCCCGGCCATCAAAAATACGACGACCAGCAGCCCCGACAAAGCGACGAAGATCGGACTGAAGCTCGAATGCTCGGCGATGAAGCCGATCGCCGACGGCGCCACCAGAATGCCGGAATAACCCATTGTGGTGACGACGCTCATACCGGTGCCGGACGACATGCCTTCCTGATTGCCGCCGGCCGAAAACAGGATCGGCACCATATTGGCGATGCCGAAGCCGCAAAAGGCAAACGCTGAGATGGCGAGCCAGGGTGAGGGCGCCAGCCCGGCCACCAGCATGCCGGCGGCGGCGACAAGGGCCGAGACCCGCAACGTCGTTACGGCTCCGAAACGGTTGCGGACCCCGTCGCCAACGAAGCGCATGACGGCCATGACGCCGGAAAAAGCGGCGTAGGCCAAACCAGCTATGGCGAGGTCAGTACCGAGTTCCTGTTGCAGGTAAAGCGCCGCCCAGTCGAGCACCGCACCCTCGGAGATCATCGTCATCAGCGCCATCAGCCCGACCAGATAGACCAGCGGATTTCCAGGCAGCGCGAATTTGCGATGTCCGGTAATCCCTGATGATCCTTGGGGCGGCTTGCCCTCGGCGATCAGGTAGCGAACTGCCACCGCGATCATGGCAAAGGCAAGAGCGGTTACCACCGCCGCATGGGCGAGATGGCCGTAATTCTGGATGGCGAACCCGCCGAGCGCGCCGCCGGCGAAACCGCCAAGGCTCCAGAAGCCGTGCGAGGACGACATGATGGCGCGGGACAACCGCCGTTCCACCGTGACCGCATTGGCGTTCATGGCGACATCCATGCCGCCGATTGAAGCGCCGAAGATGAACATGGCGATGGCCGCCAGCGGCACGTTGGGGGCAAGCGCCACAACCAGCAGGCCGAAGCTGCCGATCAGACCGAACCAGCGCAGCACGGTGCGCGAACCATGCCTGGAGATCAAGTGGCCGCACCAGGTCATGGCTGTGACCGCACCGGCGCCGAACAGCAGGATCAACAGGCCGAGCGTAAACTTGCTGATATCCAGCCGGGTCAGGACCACCGGGATCTGCGGCGCCCAGGCGCCGGTCAGAAAACCATTGGCCAGGAAGATGGCCGCCACGGCCCATCGTCCACGAATGGCGGTCTGCATGATTTTTGGCGTGTCCATCGTCTAGAATCCGATGCGAAAATGGCTTCGCGCGGCAAATTAGATCGATTCAATCCTCAGTCAAGCGCTCGTTCTTGGAAGTGCTTGGGCCAAGCGGCTCGCTCGAACCCGAGGTTGATGAGAGCCGATCGGGACAGGGCTTTTTGTTCGACCATGATCTTATCCGAAAACCGGATTCCACTTTTCGGGATCGTGGTCTTAGTGATCCCTGGGGCGTCTTGCCTCGAACTCCGCCTTCTTGGCATCGGAGGCCTCGGTCTGGTTGAGCGCCTGCCATTCGGCATAGGGCATGCCGTAGACAATCTCGCGCGACTGGTCCTTGCTGAGAG
Source organism: Mesorhizobium sp. WSM4813 (assembly GCF_055811555.1). Taxonomy (NCBI): domain Bacteria; kingdom Pseudomonadati; phylum Pseudomonadota; class Alphaproteobacteria; order Hyphomicrobiales; family Phyllobacteriaceae; genus Mesorhizobium; species Mesorhizobium sp. WSM4813. The sequence goes on along the minus strand of NZ_JBVVQU010000007.1, from coordinate 145,894 downwards.
CGAGGCCCTCGGCCTCCGCGGCGTCGCGATACCAGTTGGAGAGGCAGTTGCGGCAGAAGCCGGCGAGGTTCATCAGGTCGATGTTCTGTACGTCCGTGCGCTCGCGCAGATGCGCGACCAGCCGGCGGAAGGCGGCGGCTTCGAAATCGCGTTTTTGCTCGTCGCTGAGTTCGGTCATCGAAACCTCCTTACAGCGGCCCGGTGCGCGAGCCGAATCGTTTGACCTGATGTATATCGGGGCGGCGGTTGATCGCGTCAACGATCGGCGCCAGCCGTTCGGCCCAGGCGACTGCATCCTTCCGATCGGCAATCAGGTCCTGACGGATTTCGATCAGCGCATGGGCAAAGCCGTTGACGATGGCATGCCTGAACATGGTGTCGCCGCGCAATGCGCCGTCATAGGGCTCGTTGTCGCCGACGATAAGGCTTTTGTCCTCGGCGAGCATGTCGATCAGCGGTCGCGCCACCCGGTCGTCGCGATCCCACAAGACTCCAACATGCCAGGGGCGCACGAATCCCTGCATGAACGGGGTGAAGGAATGTACCGAAAAGATGAAGGGGGCGCTTGAGGAAGCCTGTGCCACCGAGGCGATCATGGCGCCGACCGCATCGTGGTAGGGCCGATAGAAGCGGTCGAGCCGCCTTTCACGTTCCTTCAAGGCAAGTGGATAATTTCCCGAAATGACGGTGCCGTCATAGAGTTGGCGGATTAGCGTCGGATCGTCCTCGCCGCGATTGGGATCGATCAGAAGTCGCGAAAAGTTGGCGAGTACCGCCGGCACGCCGAGCAAAGCCGCCAGTTCGCGCGTCACCGTCTCGACACCGATGTCGTAGGCGATATGGCGGTCGAATTCCATCGCCGGCAAGCCGAGGCTGCCATACTCTTCCGGCAAGTCGCGACGGGCGTGATCGGCCAGGAGCACGATGCCTCGCTTGCGGTCGCCTTCGACGATGTCGAAAGGCGCGAAAACTGTGGATCGGGTCATCGGCGGGAAATGGTCTGTTCGCTGGCTTCCGGGGAGGGTGGTATCGTCATTCCACGAAGGCGACGGTTGCGCAATGCCGTCGTTTGGCCACGGTTTCTGCGGAAATCTGGCAGAGGGCGACGGGCCGTGCGCCGAAGCCTTTCTAAATCGATTGGAATTGAGCAAAAGGGCGCGTTGACATGCGCCCGGACTTTTCCGAAAAGGGGCGTTGAGAGATGCAAATGTGGTTCTTGAGGGATTTCAGGATGGGTTCCGCCGGCAGGCCGCGCGTGCGCTATGCCTTCGCCATGCCGCTCCTGACCCTTACTGTAGGCCTCGCCGCGATGCTTGCTGCCTCGCCGGCGCGCGCCGATTTCCGTGTCTGCAACGCTACGCAGAACCTGGTCGGCGTCGGCATCGGCTATCGCGCCAAGGCCGGCTGGATCACCGAGGGCTGGTGGCATATCGAGGGATCGAGCTGCAAGACGCTGATTGAAGGGCCGCTGTCATCAAGGTTTTACTATCTTTATGCAGAAGACGCCGAGCGCGGCGGGCGCTGGGATGGCCCGATCAACATGTGCGTGGCCGAAAAAGAGTTCAAGATCGCCGGCGTTACCGATTGCGTCGCCCGGGGCTTTCAGCGCGCCGGATTCCAGGAATATGACACGGGCGAGCAGGCAAGCTGGATGGTCCAGCTGACCGATGACCCCGCAACGGGGGGCGTTCCAGCCGCCCCGGGAACAAATAGTCAATGAGACGCAGCCGCAAGGTCAAGATACTCGCCACCATCGGTCCGGCCTCCTCCTCCGAGGACATGCTGAAGAAGCTCTTCGAAGCCGGCGCTGACGTGTTTCGCATCAATATGAGCCACACCGATCATGAATTGATGCACACACTTGTCGGTCGCATCCGCGCAGTCGAGAAAGCAGTCGGCCGGCCGATCGGTATTCTCGCCGACTTGCAGGGGCCCAAGCTGCGCGTTGGCAAATTCGCCAGCGGCAAGGAGGCGCTGACACTCGGCCAGACTTTCACGCTCGACGACAATCCGGAGCCCGGCAATTCGACCAGGTGCTATTTGCCCCACCCCGAAATCCTAAGATCGGTCGAGGCCGGTGACCGCCTTTTGATCGACGACGGCAAGCTCGAGCTGAAGGCGGTGAAGAGCGACGGCAAGGCGATCGTCTGCACCGTCGTCGCCGGCACCAGCATCTCCGACAAGAAGGGCGTCAGCCTGCCCGACACCGACCTGCCGGTCGGCGCGCTGACCGAAAAGGACCGCAGGGACCTCGATGCGGTGCTGGCCACCGGCGTCGACTGGGTGGCGCTGTCGTTCGTGCAGCGGCCGGAGGATTTGGCGGAAGCGCGCAAGATCGCACGGGGCCGGGCGCTCATCATGGCCAAGATCGAAAAGCCGCAGGCCGTCGCCCGGCTGGCCGAGATCATCGAACTTTCGGATGCACTGATGGTTGCCCGCGGCGATCTCGGCGTCGAAATGCCGCTCGAAGCCGTGCCCGGCATCCAGAAGCAGATCACCCGCGCCGCGCGCCGCGCCGGCAAGCCGGTGGTGATCGCCACGCAGATGCTGGAATCGATGATCACCGCGCCGGTGCCGACCCGCGCCGAGGTGTCGGACGTCTCGATCGCTGTGTTCGAAGGCGCCGACGCCATCATGCTCTCGGCGGAGTCCGCGGCCGGAGCCTACCCGGTCGAGGCGGTAGCGATGATGAACCGCATCGCCAGCAAGGTCGAAACCGATCCGACCTATGCCGGCATCATCAATGCGCAGCGCTCGGAGCCGGAAGCGACCGGCGCCGACGCCATCTCGCTTGCCGCCCGCGAAATTGCCGAGACGCTGAAACTGTCGGCGATCATCAGCTATACGGCGTCGGGCACGACCGGCCTGCGTGCCGCGCGCGAGCGGCCGCAGGTGCCGATCGTTGCGCTATCGCCGATCGTCAACACCGCGCGGCGGTTGTCGCTTCTGTGGGGAACGCATTGCGTCGTCTCGCCCGATGCCATCGACCTCGACGACATGGTCGACCGCGCCTGCCGCATCGCTTTGGATGAAGGGTTCGGCAAGCCAGGCGACCGCGTCATCATCACGGCCGGTGTACCGCTGAGGACGCCGGGCTCCACCAACATGCTGCGCATCGCCTATGTCGGGTCGGACGTGCAGGCGAGACGCTAATGCAAATCGCCCAAGATGCGCAGCGATCTTGGGATAAACACAAATTTTCAAACGCGATGGGCTTTAAGCCGCTCACAGGCGAATTCACCAAGCTGAAGCCTCGCCTCTATGGGACCAGAAGCGATTTGCGGCCTGTAAGCGAATCAAGTCGGTGAGGCGATCGCGAGTACAATCGCGATTATCAACAAGAGCGGCCCCATCCATTTGAAATGGCTGGGAAGGCGTGCCAACCAGGCCCGTTGTCCAGCCTGGGGTTGGTTTGGCGTCTGAAGGAACCCGTAGCCGATGCCCGACATCCATAGGCCGACGCAAAACATTATGAATTCGTCGATATAAGCTGCAATCATGATTGCCTAACCACTGTAATCCTGGACAGGAAACCACACGTCGCGCTCACCGACAAGAGCCGAGATAGGTGTAGCGAGATGACCACCGCAAGAGCAACAAAGATGTTGAAATTGCCGTCGGGGCGTCGCATTCCAGGCGCACTGGCCCGTCGGCATCAAATACCTTCGCCGGCAAGTTCTTCCGAAAGCGTGCCGACCTGATCCTGGGCGCTGCGCAGCATCGGATAGATGCTGAGCACGCGCTGCCAGGCTTCCAGCGCCGACTGCTTGTGGCCGGTTACGGCCATGATCTGCGCCAGGCCGGACAGGGCGCCGAAATGGCGCGGCTCGAGCTGCAGCGTGCGGTCGATGTCCGCCATCGATTTCCCAAAGTTATGCATCATGAAATGTACGGTGGCGCGCCGATTCCAGCCTTCGGCAAAGGCCGGCTGCAAGGTCACCACCTGGTCGAGGAAGTCGAGCGCCACGTCGAACTTCTTGTCTTCGGCCGCTTTTTGCGACCATTGCATCATCAGGTCGATCGAGGCGCTGCCGGATTGCGACCACTCGTGAGAGATGCGAGCCGCGATGCGCTCGGCGGCTTTTTCATTGCGCTCGCGCTTCAGGTCGACAAACAGCTGGTCGAGCCTTGCCTCCCTGGTCGTGGCAACCGGAGGGGCGACCGCATCTTCCGCTTGGGCCGGAAGCGAGGCGGAACCGAAAAGAAAAAGCGCCGCGAAGAGGGCAAAAAGAATCCGCATGACCGGAATCTAACCCCGGACAGCGGATCGTCAAACTGAATTTAGCGTGAAAGGGCCGGCAGGCCGGCAAATTACATCAAGCAGGCGCGGAGGCAGGCGCCTCCACGCGAAAAGCCTCAACCCTGACGCGCCTTGTAGCGCGGAGCGGTCTTGTTGATGATGTAAACGCGGCCCTTGCGGCGAACCAGCTGGTTGTCGCGGTGACGCGCCTTGAGCGCCTTGAGCGAATTCTTGATCTTCATGGTCTTGCCCGTCGGTCTGGGCCCGGTCTTGGGCCGAATTATTAAGGCGCGCTCGGAAAGCGCGCCTCTCAACTTGTGCGTGGCTCATAAACGAGGAGCCTTGTCCGTGTCAACCGCAAGCGTGCTTCATGGACGAAGCTAGTGTGGCGGATTTGAGTTTCTGCCATCGACGGCGTTACAGCGACGCCGTCCAATAGCCCTCAACGGTGACGGCTCATTCGCGTAAAATGGCCCATCTTGCGGCCGGGACGCGCCTCGGCCTTGCCGTAGAGATGCAGCATCAGATCGGGCTGGCCGAGCAGGGCCGGGACACGCAGGACATCATCGCCGATCAGGTTTTCCATGACGCAGTCGAAATGGCGGCCGGGATTTCCCAAGGGCAGGCCGGCGACGGCGCGAATGTGCTGCTCGAACTGCGAGACGATGCAGGCGGCTTCCGTCCAGTGGCCGGAATTGTGGACGCGCGGGGCGATCTCATTGGCCAGCAGCGCGCCGTCGGCAAGGACAAAGAACTCGATGCCGATGACGCCGACATAGTCGAGTGCGGCAAGTATTTTTGCCGCCGCCGCCTGCGCTGCAGCGGCGGTTTCGGACCCTATCCCGGCCGGCAGGGTCGAACTGTGCAGGATGCCGTCGCGGTGGACGTTTTCTGCCGCATCGTAGGCGGCGAGCGAACCGTCCATGCCGCGCGCTGCGATCACCGAAATCTCGCGTTCGAAGTCGATGAAGGATTCGAGGATCAGCGGCACGTTGCCCATCGTCTCGCAGGTGCCGGCAAAGCCGCCCGTTTCCATGTTGCGGAAGACGCGCTGGCCCTTGCCGTCATAGCCCATGCGCCGCGTCTTCAATATGCCGCTGCCGTCAAACTTTTTCAGCGCCGCCGTCAATTCGTCGTCATTGTCGACGGGACAGAAATCTGCCGTGGGAATGCCGATGCCGTTGAGGAATTTCTTCTCCGCCACCCGGTCCTGCGCCACTTCCAGCGCGCGCGGCGGCGGATAGACCGGAACCGTGACGGCAAGCGCGCCGGCAGCCATGACCGGCACGTTCTCGAACTCATAGGTGACGACGGCGCTGACTGCCGCCAGTTCGGCGAGCGCAGCCGTGTCGTCATAGGCGGCGGTGATCTGCCGGTTGGCGACCTGTGCCGCCGGGCAATCCGGCTGCGGTTCCAGCACGACTATGCGGTAGCCGAGGCGGGCGGCGGCCATGGCCAGCATGCGGCCGAGCTGGCCGCCGCCGACGATGCCGATGGTCGATCCTGCGGGCAGGCTCATGGCGTGTCCGTGGGCTCGGCGGCGACCCTGGCGGTCTGGGCGGTGCGCCAGGCGTCAAGCCGGGCAGCGAGCTTTTCGTCGGTCAGCGCCAGCACGGCCGCGGCCAGAAGGGCGGCATTGGTGGCGCCCGCCTTGCCGATGGCCAGCGTGCCGACCGGAATGCCGGCCGGCATCTGCACGATGGAGAGCAGGGAGTCCTGTCCGGAAAGCGCCTTCGATTCCACCGGCACGCCGAAAACCGGGAGCGGCGTCATCGCCGCCGTCATCCCGGGCAGGTGCGCCGCACCGCCGGCGCCGGCGATGATCACCCGAAAACCGGCCGCCTTGGCGCCCTTGGCGAAGTCATAGAGCCGGTCGGGGGTGCGATGGGCCGAGACGATCAGCCGCTTGTGCGGGATGCCCAGCGCCTCCAGCGTTTCGGCGGCGTGGCGCATCGTCGCCCAGTCGGACTGGCTGCCCATGATGATGGCGACGTCGGCGCGATGATTGTCCAAGCTTCTGCTCCCGGCGGGAAAGGCGCGCATTAGCGGAATTCTGGGTCGACGGCAAGGATACCATGGCTCGGCGCAGCATTTGGGCACAACGCGCCAGTTACCTAATCCGGCCAGCGCAAGGCGCCGGCGCTATCCTTGCGGGCCGACTTCATGGCATCCGCCGGACGCTCTGCCGCGTTCAACACGGCCTGTAGGCGCTCCGCGACGATTTCTGCCTCGCCGGGATGAAGATTGCACGGGTCGAGGAAGAAATGGCCGCGCTCAACCTCGTGGTTGCGCACGATGATTGGGGGCGAGCCGGCCGCCAGCGCCGAGGCGAGGCCGGCGGCGCTGAAGCGGCTTTCCGGACGGACGAAAACCTGCAGGCGGTCGAGCGGGTTGGTGGTCGGATCAGGGATGATCTTGGCGCCGATTCCGGCTATGCCTTGCAATGTCTCCTTCCACAGATTGAGCGCCGCTTCCTCCCGCTTGCGGATCCCGGCATGGTCGCGCCGCTCCCAGGCCTCCAGTGCCGCCATGGTGCCGGCGATGCTTTCCTTGCCGACCTTCATCGCCCGCGCAACGCCACGATTCTGGAGATAGGCGGCCCGCACCAGATCCTTGCGCCCGGTGACGATGCCGCTTGTCGGTCCGCTGAGAAACTTGTGCCCGCTATAGACGACGATGTCGGCGCCGCATGCGAGAAAGCCGCGCAAATCGTATTCGGAGGCGGCGTCGACGATCACCGGGACGTCCTTGGCGTGGCAGATCTCGCAAAACTCCTCGAGCGAGAGCATGCCGTATTGCACGGTGTGATGGGCAACGACGTAGAGGCCTGCCGCGGTGCGTTCGCGGATGGCGTCGCGCACATGATAATCCTGCGTCACGCTGACTGTGCCGGCCGATACGGTTCTGGCCCCGGCAAGCCGGATCGACTGGTCGATCGGCGCGCCGTAGTTGACGATATGACCGAGTTGGACGATGACCTCCGACTTGAGGCCCTCGATGTCGTCCGGCAGCCGCTCGATCGCGAGAAGGTTGGTGCCGGTCATCGTGCCGGCGATCGCCATGGTGATGCCGCTGGCGCAGCAAGCCGTGATGAAGCCAGCCTCGCCCCCTGTGAGGCGCGCGACGACCGTGCTTGCGGCGCGTTGCAGGTCGTCCATCTCCACCCACTGCGACGCGATTTCCGACATTGCGGCGATCGCTTCCGGGACGATGATCGAGGCGCCGAGCGCCGTCATCGTGCCGGAAACATTGATGATCGGCCGAAGGCCGAGCCGTTGGCGGATTGTCGTGTTGGAGCCGTTTGCGGAATAGGTTTTCATCTCTAGAGATCCCATTGGTAGATATCAGGCAGCGATCTCGACGACCGCCTCGATTTCAACGGTGATGTTTCCCGGCAAGGAGCCGACACCGATCGCCGAGCGGGCGTGCCCGCCGATATTATCAAAGACAGCGGCGAAAAGATCGGAGCAGCCGTTCACCACCTTCGGGTGATCGCTGAAGGTCGGGATGGCGTTGACGAAGCCAAGCAGCTTGACGACGCGCACGATGCGGCCGAGGTCGCCTGCTGCGGCATGCATGACGGCGAGCAGGTTCAGGCCGGTGAGACGGGCATGCTTATAGGCTTCTTCCACCGTGACATCCTCGCCCACCTTGCCGGTGCAAAGCGTGCCGTCGGCGCGCAGCGGCCCTTGGCCGGAGAGGAAGAGCAGCCGCCCGCTCTCGGCATGGGTGACGAAATTGGCGATCGGCGTCGGCGGCTCGGGCAGCGTCAGGCCCAATTCGGCGAGCCGGATGTAAGGCGTCATGAAAGGCTCCTTGCGACAGCTTTCGCCGTCCGATGTCAGAAATGCGAGGCACGAAACCGCGCCAGGAAACTGCGGAGACGCTCATTATCGATCTCGGTGCCCAGAATCTCGGCAGGCGGACCTGCGGCGCTGACGCCGCCATCCGCCATGAAGACGATGCGGCTCGATGCGTCGCGCGCAAAGGCCATTTCATGTGTGACCATCACCATCGTCATGCCGTCTTCGGCCAGGCTGCGCACGACTTCGAGCACCTCGCCGACGAGTTCCGGATCGAGCGCGGAGGTTATCTCGTCGAGAAGCAGGATTTTCGGCTCCATCGCCACGGCGCGGGCGATGCCGACGCGCTGCTGCTGGCCGCCGGAAAGCTCGGCCGGCAGGCTGTCGGCCTTGTGGGCAAGGCCGACCCGGCCGAGCCAGTGCTCGGCAATGGCGCGGGCCTCGGTATTGCTCTTGCCGCGCACCTTGCGCAGGCCAAGCATGATGTTGCCGGCCGCCGTCAGGTGCGGAAACAGATTGAAGCTCTGGAACACCATTCCGGTCTCGGCGCGCATCTTCGCGAGGTCGCGCTCGCTGCGGCGCTGGCGTGTTCCCGCGTCGCGGAAGCCGACCTCCTTGCCGTCGATGCGGATGGAGCCGCTGTCGTAGCTCTCCAGGAAGTTGACGCAGCGCAGCAGCGTGGTCTTGCCGCTGCCGGAAGGCCCGATGACAGTCACCACCTCGCCGCGTGTCACCTGCAGGCTGACGGAGCGCAGGACCTCGACGGATCCAAAGGATTTGGAAACATCGGAGATGTCGAGAAGCGCCGGATTGGCGGGCGGGGAGATGGACATCTTGCTATTCCCGGATGAAGGAGAAACGCCGCTCCAACCGTCGGCTGGCCAGGGAGAGGGCGTAATTGACGACGAAGTAGATGACCGCACCGAGGATGTAGAGCGGCATCGCTTCGTAGGTGCGGCCGATGACCTGGTTGATGGCGTGCATCAGGTCGGTGATGCCGAGCAGCGAGACCAGCGCGCTGCCCTTCACCGCATCGGTGACGCCATTGATCCAAGGCGGCAGGAAGCGCCTAAACGCTTGCGGGAAGATGACGTAAGCCAGTCGCTGGCGAAAGGTCAGCCCGATCGCCATCGCCGCTTCCGACTGCCCCTTCGGTATGGAACCGACCGCACCGCGCAGATATTCGATGACCTGCGCCGTCTTGAACAGGGTGAGCGCCAGCACGGCTGCCCAGAAGGATTCCAGATGGACGCCGACGGCAGGCATGCCGTAATAGACGAAGAAGATGAGCACCAGGATCGGAATGCCGCGAATAGTGTCGCTGAAAATGCGCACTGCCCAGCGCAGCGGAGCCGGGCCATAGACAAGGCCGACGCCCATCATCACGCCGGCGACGAGTGACAACAGCACGACCAGCAGCGACACCCACAGCGTCACGGCAAAACCCTGGGCCAGGAAGGGCAAGGCATAGGCGATCTGGCCAAGCATCCTAGTGCGCCGCCCTGAACCGGCGCTCGACAAGCCGAAGCGCATAAAGAAGCGCGTAGCCCGTCAAGAGGTACATCGCCGTCACCACAAGGTAGACTTCGACGATCCGGAAGGTGTTGAAGTTGATCCACTGGGCGCCGTAGGTGAGCTCCGGCACCGAAATGACCGAGGCAACGGAGGTGTCCTTGAACAGCGACAGGAACGTGTTGGAAAGCGCGGGCAGCGTTATGCGCAGCATCGTCGGCAGGCGCACATGGACCAGCCTTTGCCATGGCGTCAGGCCGATCGCCTTGCCGGCGTCGAGCTGTCCGCGCGGAACCGCTTCGAGCCCCGAACGGAACACCTCGACCAGATAAGCGCCGCTATAGAGCGACAGCGTGGCAATGAATGAGGTCTGCGCGCTGTAGGCGATGTCGACCACGGTCGGCAGGCCGTAGAAGACGAGATAGACGAGCAGGATCAGCGGCACGTTGCGGATGAACTCGACATAGGCGGCGATGGCGGTCCGGACCAGCCGCCCGGCCGACACGTACCAGACGGCCAGAAGCAGCCCGATGACGATGCCGATCGCGATGGAGATCACGGCCAGCTCGAGGCTGAGCAGCAGTCCGCCCCAGAGCTTGTCGAAATGCCGCCAGATCAGGTTGAAGTTCAGGGTATAGCCCATGTGTCCCTGTCATATCGAGGGCTGTCGACGAGAAGGGCCGGCGGAAGGGCGCTGCCCTTCCGCCGGCTTGCATCAGATGACCGGGAAGCCGGGGTGGCGCGCCGGCGGCTCCTGTCCGAAATAATCCTTGAATGCAGCGTCGTAGAGTGCCGTCTCATGGCCGAACATGGCGGTGGTGAAGGTCGTGTTGACGAAGGTCAGCCAGTCGAGGTCGCCTTGCCGAAGTGCGGCGCCGTAAAGCATCGAGAACCAGCTCTTACCGGCATCGAAGTATTTGTCCGGATTACGCGAGGCGAGCCAGCGGACCGTCGACAGATCGACGGCGGCGCCGTCGACGCGCTTCGATTCCAGCGCCTGCAGCACGTTGGCCTGCGTGTCTATCTGCATCACCTGCGCTTCCGGCAGGACAATGTGCACATTTGCCTCGGCATCGACATTCTGCAGGATGGAAATCCGCGTCGCCGAACCGCCGGCAAGCAGCTTGTCGAAGGTCTTGTTTTCGGCGTTCGGAAGGGTCAGCAAGGCGATGCCTTCGACGTAATAGGGCCGGGAGAAGTGGATCAGCTGTGAACGCTGGGCGGTCATGGTCATGAACTGGATCGAGATGTCGACCTTGTTGGTGGTCACGTTCGGAATGCGCTGGGCCGGATCCTGCATGACGAATTCGACCTTGGTCGTATCGTCGAAAAGCCCCTTGGCAAGAATGCGCCCCATGGTGATGTCCATGCCGACCAGTTCGCCGGCATCGTTTTCGAAGTGCCAGGGCGCGTTGGTGCTGCCGGTGCCGACAATCACCTTGCCGCGATCGAGAACGGTGCGCAGCAGGCTGTCCGGTGCCGCTTGCGCCGCCGCCTTCTGAACATCGACCGTTGCTGCTGCGCCCACCACTCCGGCCGTTGCAAGCCCGGCCATTCCCAGTTTCAGAAATTCACGTCTTTTGGATGTGTCGTTCACGGCGACCTCCTTTTCGTGTTGTGTTCCCCTTTGCCGATACATGCATCAGTGATCTGGATTGTCTCTTACAAAAGACACATGTATCCTGTACAAGACAGATACTAACATCAGGAATCAGTAATGCAAGATGGCAATGCCCTGGCAGTTCGGCCGGACGCTGGTCCGGACGAAGACAAGATTTCGGGCTCCCGCGAGAAGGGTCTCAACCGGGTGCTGCATATTCTGGAGTTTCTTCACGCGAACCAGCGAGCGATCGGGATTGGGGATCTCGCCAAGGGCGTGAATGCGCCGCGCTCGACGATCTACACGCTTGTGCGCTCGCTCGTGGATGCGGGCCTGCTGGAAATGGCCGGCGACGGCAATCGGGTCTATTTCGGGAAGAAGCTTTATCTCTACGGAATGGACTATGTGCGCGGCAACGACCTGCTCAGGCGAGGGCGTCAGGAAGTCGACAATCTGTCGCGCGAAACAGGCGAGACATCCGAATTGTGCATGCTGCAAAGCGGCCGCTACACGATTGTCCATTCAAGCCCGGGCACCAGGCCGTTCCGGATCAGCTCGGCCACAGGTCTGCAGATACCGCTTCCCTGGACCGCATCCGGGCGGTTGCTTCTCGCCGGTTTCGAACGGGCCGTGATCGAAGACATGGTGTCTGAGGACGATCTCGTCCTGCCAGACGGCCGCAGATTGCTGCTGGACGACTTCATAGCCGATATCGCTACGGCTGGGGCTGCCGGCTATTGTGTAACCTCAGGTCTTGTCGACGCCTATACAAAATGCCTTGCCGCGCCAGTCTTTTCAGCTGCCGGCAAGGTCGAGGCGACGATATGCCTGGTGGTTCCAATCGACACTTCCGAGGAGAAGACCGGCAATCTCATTGCCCTGCTGCGCGAACGCGCCGCGAGGCTTTCGATCACCGGATGAGCAGGTTTTTGCCGCAACGGTAAGTGGGATTCGCTCACGCGATGATGTCGGGGATGATCCGGTCTTCCAGCGCCATCAGCCGGTCTTTCAGGAAAAGTTTTTTCTTCTTCATGCGCTGGATCTGCAGAGGGTCGCAGTTCATGGCGATCATCGCGTTGATGGCCGCGTCGAAATCGGCGTGCTCCTGCTTCAGCCGAGAATATTCGAGGCGGATATCAGCCTGTTCCTGTTCGGACATTATCTACCGTCTGCACGTCTGCGGCGCCCAAAAATGGGCCTGATTGGGCGAGGCCGGAGGTATCTTGCACCGGCGCGCAGCCAATATCACATTTCGTATTGTCGTGGAATGCTACCACGCAGCATTCGACATCGATGCCCGATAGTGGCACACTGTCATTATGCCGTCACAGAAGCGAACTTGCGGTGGACGCGTCTTGACGGCTGCAATCGAGGAAACCATGAAAGGGAGAACCAATCATGTCTCTTGCATCCCATCTTGATGAGCTGCAGCGGAAACACGGCGACATCGAACGCGAAATCGATGATGCGATGAACCATCCATCGGTCGACGACCTCGAAATCGTGAATCTCAAGCGGCGCAAGCTGGCACTCAAGGACGAGATTGAAAAACTGAAGGCGAAACCGACCAAGCACTGACGCTCTTCTACAGCGCCGCGCGTCATTTGCACGCGCAAAGGACGCTGTAGTACTTCTGATTTGCCGCATGATCCCCAGCGAATCGATTCCGATTTTCGGGGACATGCGCAGGGTAGCTGCGCCCCTTTCGGCGCGCGACCATCCTTCCGGTGGCAGCCATGCCGCCGGAATCCCCTTTATTTTGTTCGAGCGACATGGACACGACAAATGGTTGGCGCCGTCTTCCTGCTATCGATTTAGCAGGTCTGCCTGCCTGCCGCCATTGACAAGCCATCTTTGCTCCTCCACCTCATGCCCGGACCTTCTACAGCGCCGCGCCTCCTTTCGGACCCGCGAATGACGCTGTATTTTGATTTTTGCGCATGATTGTTTCCGGAAACCGATTCCGGAATTCGGCGCTAACAAAAGGCAGCCGGCCATGACCGGATATTTTTCTTCTCCCTTCCTGCGCCGCACGTCGGTCGGTGTGGATGTCGGCGGCGTGATGGTCGGCGGGGGTTCCCCTGTCGTCGTGCAGTCGATGACCAACACCGACACCGCCGATGTCGACCAGACAGTCGCTCAAGTTGCGGCCCTGCATCGCGCCGGCTCCGAGATCGTGCGCATCACCGTCGACCGTGACGAGAGTGCTGCCGCTGTGCCCGCCATCCGCGAGCGGCTCGAACGGCTCGGCATCAACGTGCCGCTGGTCGGCGATTTCCACTATATCGGCCACAAGCTGCTCGCCGACCATCCGGCTTGCGCCGAGGCGCTGGCCAAATACCGCATAAATCCCGGCAATGTCGGCTTTAAGGACAAGAAGGACCGGCAGTTCGCGGCGATCGTCGAGATGGCGATCCGGTACCACAAGCCGGTGCGCATCGGCGTCAATTGGGGGTCGCTCGACCAGGAGCTTTTGACCCGGCTGATGGACGACAACCAGCGCCAAGGCTTTCCGCTGACCGCGCAAGAGGTAACGCGCGAGGCGATCGTGCAGTCGGCGATCCTTTCGGCCGAAATGGCCGAGGAGATCGGCCTTGGCCGCGAGAAGATCATCCTGTCGGCCAAGGTCAGCGGCGTGCAGGATCTGATCGCCGTCTACACCGAGCTTGCCACCCGCTCCAACCACGCGCTGCATCTCGGCCTCACCGAGGCCGGCATGGGTTCGAAAGGCATCGTCGCCTCGTCCGCGGCGATCGGCATCCTTCTCCAGCAAGGTATTGGCGATACGATCCGCATCTCGCTGACACCGGAGCCGAACGGCGACCGTACCCGCGAGGTGCAAGTGTCGCAAGAACTGCTGCAGACCATGGGGTTCCGGCAATTCGTGCCGATCGTCGCCGCCTGCCCCGGCTGCGGCCGCACCACCTCTACCGTGTTCCAGGAGCTCGCCCAGAACATCCAGGCGGATCTGCGCAAGAACATGCCGGTGTGGCGTGAAAAATATCCCGGCGTCGAAAACCTCAAGGTCGCGGTGATGGGCTGCATCGTCAACGGTCCAGGTGAATCCAAGCATGCCGACATCGGCATTTCGCTGCCCGGCACCGGCGAGACGCCGACGGCGCCGGTGTTCGTCGACGGCAGGAAGGCGGCGACGCTGCGCGGCCCTTCGATCGCCGCCGGCTTCGAAAAAATGGTCGCCGATTATATCGAGCAGCGGTTTGGGCAACCTGGCAAGGCTGCGGCGGAGTAGGTCGATGCGGCGCTTCCTCTGGGCGACGCCGGTTTTGCTTCGTGGATTGGTTTTGCTTGGCGGGCTCGGCTGGCCGACAGCCGTCCACGCCGATCCGCCGCGCCCCGCCAAGCAGCGGCTGCTCGACCGGGTTTGCAATCTGATCGAGGCCCATGCCGATCAAAACGGCCTGCCCAAGGATTTCTTTGCTCGGCTGATCTGGAAGGAAAGCCGCTTCGATCCCAATGCGGTCAGTCCGGTCGGCGCCGAAGGCATAGCCCAGTTCATGCCGGGTACCGCCAAGATACGCGGTCTCGCCAATTCCTTCGACATCGAGCAGGCCATCCCGGCCTCGGCAAAATATCTCGCCGAGATGAAAACCGGCTTCGGCAATCTGGGCCTGGCGGCCGCCGCCTACAATGCCGGTGAAAACCGGGTGTCGCGCTGGCTGAGTTCCGGTGGCTTCCTGCCAATGGAGACCGAAAACTACGTTCTGGACATCATGGGCGAGCCGGCCGACAGGTTCACCGACACCGCCTATGCCGGCACGATCCGGCCGCTCGACAAGAAGGCGAGCTTCGCGGTCGCCTGCCGCAGGCTGCCGGTCATCAAGTCCCAAACCGTGGCCATGGCGTCGATCAACATCAAGCCGTGGGGCGTGCAGGTGGCCGGCAATTTCCGCCGCGCCGCGGCGCTTAATCAATGGAACAGTGCAAAGCGCCGGTTTCCGGCCTTGCTGAATGGCCATAACCCGGTGGTCAGCCGGGTGCGCTCGCCAATCGGCAGGCGCGGCATCTATGCGGTCCGGATCGGCGCCGACTCCAAAGCCAAGGCCGACAATATCTGCCAGAAACTGCAAAGCGTCGGCGGTGCATGCATTGTGGTGCGGAATCGGTGATGGGTGCCGACGATTTGCCCGACAACCATCGAAGCTGCGTTTTGATTAACCAAGCCTGCTGCTCCATGGCTCCAGCTATAGGCACGCGATGACCGACCGTCTCTACAGCGATCCCGACCTCGTCCAGTTCTACGATATCGAGAATGAAGGCGGCGTGGACTTCGACTATTGCGTCGGCTTTGCCAGGGATGCCGGGTCGGTTCTCGACCTCGGCTGCGGCACCGGGCAATTGGCCGCCGCGCTCGCCGATGGGCGCAGCGTGACCGGCGTCGATCCCGCGCCGGCGATGCTCGACATCGCACGCCGCAGAGCCGGCGGGCAGAGGGTCGACTGGGTCGAGGCCGATGCGCGCAACGTCCGGCTCGGACGACGCTTCGACCTAGTGATTTTGACCGGGCACGCCTTCCAGGTGTTCCTCACGCCGGAAGATCGAGAGGCGGTGCTTGCCACGATCGCTGCTCATCTGGCTCCCGATGGGCGCTTCATCTTCGACACGCGAAATCCGGCCACGGACGAATGGCTCGAATGGACGCCGGGACGGTCGCAACGGGAACTCAGTCATCCCGGATTGGGCAAGGTAAGAGCGTGGAACGATTTCCGGCGCGATCCCGCTACCGGTGTCGTCACTTACTCGACCCACTACGAAATCCCCGACAGCGGGCGGGTGCTCAGCGCCGAATCGAAAATAGCCTTTCCGGCAAAGGAAAGCCTTGCGCAGATGCTGGACCAGACCGGGCTGGTCGTCGAAGAATGGCTCGGCAACTGGCGTGGCGAGCCATATGGTCCGACATCACCGGAAATCATTCCGATCGGCCGGCTGCGCTAGCCCGGACGTTGCTTCGCCTTGAGCGGTTCCCGATCCTTTGACGTGACCGACTGAGCATGCGGATAATCCGAAGGCACCACCGGCCAATTGCGGCGCTGCGCTGGCGACGTGCCCACCGATGCAACTCGTGACCATCTCGCAGGTTTGGCTGTTCTGAACGCATCGCACCTCCTCGCCAGCATTTTGGATGCTGAGGAGGAAATCATATTATGTATCGCGCATGCGGATAATCGATGTTAATTTCCGTTCATCTGTGACGAATTGGAATAGATGTATATGGACCGGCAAGAGACGATGGGTGTGTTCCTGTCGGTTGTCGAGGAAGGCGACTTCTCGGCAGCGGCACGCCGGCTGCGGATGACCCCTTCGGCCGTCAGCAAAATCGTCGGTCGGCTTGAATCCCGCCTTGGCGTGCGCTTGTTGCAACGCTCGACGCGGCGCATCAGCTTGACGGCGGAAGGCAGCACCTATGCTGATAGCGCTCGCCGCATCCTGAACGACATCAAAGAGGCTGAAATCGCAATTCAACCCGGCGCAGAACCACGCGGCCGGCTGCGCGTCAGTCTTCCGAGCGCCTTCGGCCATCGTTTGATCGTGCCGATGTTGCCGGCTTTCATCGAACGCTACCCGGCTGTTGAGCTCGAGCTGATGTTCACAGATGCGATTGTCGACCTATTGGCTGAGGAAACGGACGTCGCCGTGCGCGTTGCCGCCCAGAGCGATTCCAGGCTGGTGATGCGGCGGCTGGCGCCCAATCACCGTGTCATTTGCGCGTCTACTCAGTATCTCGAAAAACACGGTATGCCGATGACGCCAGGCGATCTTCAACATCATACATGTCTTGGCATCACATCACGCGGCGGCCTCAACATCTGGGAATTCGATGGCCCGGACGGTCCGCAAAGCATGCGTATGCGCAGCCCGATAGAGGCCAACAGCACGGAGGCGCTACGCCGGCTGGCGCTCGCCGGTGTAGGCATCATCCGCATGTCGGAGATATTGGTTGGGCCAGATATCAGAGTAGGCAGACTGACCGCATTGCTCACCGGATACAATCATCATGACGGACCACCAATCTGCGCCGTCTATCCGCCTGGCCGAATCCTGTCGCCGCGTGTGCGCGTATTCGTCGATTTCCTGGCCGAACAGTTCACCAACCCTCCTTGGCTACACGGCGCGCCATAGGACGGGAACTGGGAACAGCGTCAGCTGTTGCGGGCCGCCACGAATTCCGCTGCCTGCTTCAGAAGCACGGCCTCGTCGCCATAGGGATTAAGCAAGGCGTGGGCCTGGTCGACGAGGCCCTGAAGCTGGTCTCGCGCCCAATTGGCGCCGTGCAGCGCCACCAGCGTCGCCTTGCCGGCGGCTGCATCCTTGCCGGTCGCCTTGCCCATCTGGTGCGCGTCCGCCGTCAGGTCGAGCAAATCGTCGGCAAGCTGAAAGGCAAGCCCGATCGCCGAGCCGAATTCCGCCAGTCTTTCACGGTCGGCCGCCGGCGCGCCGGCCAGGATGGCGCCCGCCTCGCAGGCGAAGCGGATCAGTGCGCCGGTCTTCATCGCCTGAAGCCGGATGATGCCGGCTTCGTCCGGCCTGACACGCTCGGCTTCGAGATCGAGCACCTGGCCGCCGACCATGCCGCCGGCTCCGGCGGCGCGGGCCAGCGCCAGCACCAGCGCCGCCCGTCGCTCGGCCGGCAGCATTGTCGCTTCGCCGGCAATGATGTCGAAGGCCAGCGCCAGCAAGGCGTCGCCGGCGAGGATGGCGGTCGCCTCGTCGAAGGCCTTGTGCACGGTCGGCTGGCCACGGCGCAAATCGTCGTCGTCCATGGCCGGCAGATCGTCATGGATCAGCGAATAGCAATGCACGCATTCGAGCGCCGCCGCCACGCGCAGCGCCGCCTCGCCGTCGGCGGAAAACAGCGCGGCGCTTTCCATGACCAGGAAGGGGCGCAGGCGCTTACCGCCGTTCAGCACGCCGTGGCGCATCGCCTCCATCAGACGTTGCGGCCGCGCGATCTCGCCTGAAAGCGGGCGGTTGTCGAGCAGTCGCCTGAGCAGCGCCTCGACCGGACCTGTGCGCGCGACAAGCGCTGCCTCGAACGGCATTTGATCGTCTTTCGTCATGCCGGGGACGGGTAGCCGACACTCAGACGTTGCGCAAGAAGCCAAGCGCCATTATGCCGGGGGCAGGGAGCAGCATGGATTGAGCGGCTTGGCGGAACCGATCGTCGATCACGAAACCGAAGGGCTGGACATGGTGAGGCCGAAACGCGGCAACCGCATCGGTCTCAAACGTTGGCCCCGGCACTGGGTCCGGCGCGGCATCACCGTCGCCGTCGTGCTGGCGCTGATGCCGGTGGTATTGACCTTTCTGTATCTGCCGCCGTTCGTGCATCCGGTATCGACACTGATGCTGAAGGATCTGGCGACGTTTTCCGGCTATGACCGGCGCTGGGTCTCGATCGACGATGTGGCGCCGGCGCTGGCGAATTCGGTCATCATGTCGGAGGACGGGCAGTTCTGTTTCCATCGCGGCATCGACCTTGGCGAGTTGAGGGGCGTCGTCGACGATGCGCTGGCCGGCGAGATGACGCGCGGCGCCTCGACCATTTCCATGCAGACCGTGAAGAACCTTTATCTCTGGTCGCGGCCGCTGGGCTCGGTCCGGAAAGTCGTCGAGCTGCCGCTGGCTGTCTACTTCGACATGGTGATGTCGAAACGGCGCATTATGGAAATCTACCTCAACATCGCCGAATGGGGGCCGGGCATCTATGGCATCGAGGCCGCCGCCCAACACCATTTCGGGGTTTCGGCAAAACGATTGTCGCGTCGCCAGGCGGCGCTGCTTGCCGTCACCCTGCCGAACCCGATCGCACGCAACCCGGCGAAGCCCGGCCCGGGGCTGAGACGGCTGGCCTCGCTGATCGAGCGGCGCGCGGGCCGGTCCGGCGCCTATGTCGGCTGTCTGCGATAGCTTAAAAAAATTCGCGGCGGCGCTGGCCAAAACGGCGCAGGGCGTGTATAGGCACCCGACTTTCTCAGATTCCGGCCCCTGACGCGGCCCTTTCACGAGGGCAGCCGGGGCATTTTGACCATGTAGTGGAGCATATCCATGGCCGTACCGAAACGAAAAACCTCTCCGTCGAAGCGCGGCATGCGCCGTTCGGCCGATGCCTTGAAGGCCCCGACCTATGTCGAGGACAAGAATTCCGGCGAGATGCGCCGCCCGCACCATATCGACCTGAAGACCGGCATGTATCGCGGTCGCCAGGTTCTGGAGCCGAAGGAAAGCTAAGAACGCTTTCGACGGTTTGTGCCTATCGAAGGACCGGTCATCGCGCCGGTCTTTTTGCATTTTGGCGAAGATGATCGCCCACCGATCATTTCAAACACGCAGCAGCCGTACCGGACGGCAGCGGACCGGCTGACATTGTTATTTCGCGCGGTCTTTGTCCGTGTTCGCGGTCGCGTACGAAAATTCTTGACGGCGAACGCCGAGCGCATACTAGAGAAGGCTGTCCAACCGGAGCCTTCTGATGTTCGGTGCCATCCCGCTGCTGATCGTGCCCTTCGTCCTCTATAATCTCGGGCTTCTGGGAATATTCGGCGGGGGCGACGATCCCTGGGCAAGCGAAATGTTCTCGATCCGCATGATGTCGGGCGGAGTGTTCTCGATGACGCTCGGCGATCTGATCGTGCTGATCGGGCTGCTTCTCTTCTTCGTCGAAATCATGAAATCGACGCGTACGACAAACGCCTCGATCATGGACCACCTGTTGTCGACTTTCGTCTTCGTGGCGTTCCTGGTCGAGTTCCTGCTGGTGAAGGGCGCGGCGCACTCGGTTTTCTTCACTCTGATGGTCATCGCACTGGTCGACGTCCTGGCCGGCTTCTCAGTATCGATGCGAGCGGCCACCCGTGACATAAACATGGGCTAGAGGCCCGGCCGCAACCTGGGTCGGCGGTGAAGCCAACCGACTGGATGCCGGCGATGGCGGCTGTTTCATCATTATCCAACGTATCGGTGGAATGCGGCAGTGCCGGTGACGGCGCCGGCATTGTCACGGACCGCGCCGATCGTCCGGTTCCAGGGCCACGCCCAGGAACCGCCCTATTTTTTCTTGGCGCGCGCCGGCTTCTTCACCGGAGCAGCCGGTGCATTGGCAAGGTCTTCCGCTTCCTTGGCAAGGCGGAGCGCCCTCAGTTTATTGGTCTTTATCTGGCGGGCGTCGCTCTCGGCAACATATTCCGCCATCGCCTTCTGGCGAACCGTGGCTGCCTCTTCCTGCTTCTTAAAACGCAAATCGGCCCGCGCGCGGGCAGTATCCTTAGAGTTCTCAACCAAGGGTTTTTCCAATCCCGTAAATTATAGTTTTCATTTCTTTAATAGCAGAGCCGGCCTGCAATGGGGAAAATAAGTTGGTCAGGCGCGGGAATCGCACCTGGCGCCCGGCGCCTTTCGGGCGGCAACCGCCTCATATCCGGCCTGCAGGGTGGCACGCACGGTGGCATCCGGGGGCGTGTCGGAAGGCGTGCCCAGATGTTCGTGGCGCAGTTCGTCCATGAACTTTTCCCACATCGGCGGGCCGCCCTTCTCCAAAAGCTCGGCGCGGATCGAGAGCTCCTCGCTGACAGGCAGCCAGACTCGACCCCAGGCGCCGAGATGCGCCAGGATCGGCACCAGCGTGATCGCCATTTCGGTCAGGCTGTAGATCGCCTTCTGCTTGTGGGTGGGATCGTCGGCCCTGGTCAGCATGCCGAGCTCCATCAGCCGCTTCAGCCGATCGGCGAGGATGTTGGAAGCGATTCCCTCCAGCGACCCGTTGAGCAGGTCGCGAAAGTGGCGTTTGCCGCCGAAAATCATGTCGCGAAGGATGATCAGGCTCCACCGGTCGCCAAACACTTCAAGCGACAGGTTGATCGGGCACCCAGACCGGCGATCGATGCTCATGCAATTCTCCGACAGAAACCGGTTGCATTATCATATCAGTCTTATTATCGTGCAACTGATTGCAAAAGGCAATCGGTTTTAGGGAGGAGATTGCGATCATGATGAAGGCTGCGGAACCCGAAATCGCGTCCGAGACGTTTGGCGACCCCGCGCACCCACCGATGCTGCTGATCATGGGTGCCATGGCTTCGATGCTGTGGTGGCCGGAGGGGTTCTGCCGGAAACTGGCCGGCAAGGGCCTGTTCGTTATCCGCTATGACAATCGCGATACTGGCCGTTCAACCAAATATGCGCCGGGCGAACCACCTTACACTTTCGACGACATGGTGGACGACGCCATCCGCGTCCTCGACAGCTATGGCATCGCGAAAGCGCATCTGGTCGGCATGTCGATGGGCGGCATGATCGCGCAGCTTGTGGCGCTGAAACATCCGTCGCGGATCATCTCGCTTACGGCGATCAGCACTTCTCCTGTAGGAATCGACACGTCGAATCTGCCTGGCACGACCGAGGCCTATATGAAGCATTCGGCCGAAGGCGCTGATGTCGACTGGTCTGACCGAGCCCAGGTGGTCGACTTCATCGTCAAGGACGCGCACGCGATCGCAGGCGCCGCGCATCCCTTCGACGAGAAGCGGACGAGGGCGTTCGTCGAACAGGACTACGACCGATCCGGCGGCTTCTTGAGCGCGACCAATCATTTCCTGCTCAAGAGCGGCGAAGATGGGGGCGGCGAGGACCCGAAGGGCCGTCTGCACGAATTGAAGGCCCCGCTCCTCGTTATCCACGGCACCGCGGATCCGATCTTTCCGGTCGAGCATGGCGTTGCTCTCGCAGAGGCGGTTGCCGGCGCGAGGCTTGTCCGCATCGAAGGCGGCGGGCATGAGCTGCATCCCGATCATTGGGCTGCGATCGTTGATGCTATCGTCACTCATAGCCAAGCCAGGTAAGTAGCCTTCGGCGATCAATATCCGGCGGTGAGACGTTACCACGACCGGTTGCTGCAACGCCCGTCCGTCGCCCGCGCGATCGGGGAAGCGCAGCCCTATTTCGAGCTCTTCCCGTACAACAACGGTTAAGCCCGATGCTGCAAAATACCGCCCAGCTTCAGCTTCCGGGGGAACCAAGCTGCTCTGCATCCCAGAACTGGTCGAGCCAGATGTTGAGCTTCAGGAAGCCTGAACTGCTGACCGTATAGACGCGCTTTGTCCCTTCCGGCTTGGCGTTGACCAGTCCGGCATCGAGCAGCACCTTTAGATGCTGCGAAACAGCCGGGCGCGAGACCGGCAACCCGGCGGCCAGTTCGTTGACGGTCTTCGGGCCGCGCCGGAGCTCTTCCAAAAGATGGCGCCGGTTGGGGTCGGCAATGGCCATGAAGGCGTCGGAAAACATCATGCCTTATTTGTGGGGCAAAGTTTTCTAAATCTCAACCGTTGGTTTCAGGCTTTCTGCGCGGATCGAGCCGCAATGCTTCCGGCGTGATCGAGCGCTCGGCCGGTTGTGTTGTGAAGGCGTCGCGGTCTTCGATCGGCACCGGCGCGCGCCGGCTGATGCGCAGCAGCGTATAGCCCGCCAGGCAGAGATGCGCGAAGGCCGTCGCTAGGAACAGGCCTTCCGGCCGCATCCAGCCCATCAGGCCGGCGGCCAGCAGCGGCCCGATCATCGTGCCGAAACCATAAAGCAGCAGCAGGCCGCCCGACACTTTGACGAAATCCTCCGCGCGGGCGTGGTCGTTGGCATGGGCCACGGCGATCGAATACAGCGTGTAGGCAAAGGCGCCGTAGGCGGCGGTGCAGACGATAACGAAGACGCCGGAGCGCGGCTCGAACAGGAAGACCGCGACGGCGAACAGCGCCGCGCCGAAGGCCAGGCCCGCCAGCACAAAGCGGCGGTCGGTCTTGTCGGAGAGGCGCCCGGCCGGAAGTTGCATGGCGGCGCCGGCGACGACCACCAGGCTCATCATCAGCGCGATCTCGGCCGTGGAAATGCCGATACGGGCGCCATAGACGGCACCAAGCGTGCCCCAGGCGCCGTTAGCGATGCCGATCAAAACGCAGGCGATCGCCGACACCGGCGAATTGACATACAGTCCCTTGACGTCGAGCGA
This sequence comes from Mesorhizobium sp. WSM4813, assembly GCF_055811555.1. NCBI lineage: Bacteria > Pseudomonadati > Pseudomonadota > Alphaproteobacteria > Hyphomicrobiales > Phyllobacteriaceae > Mesorhizobium > Mesorhizobium sp. WSM4813. The sequence goes on along the minus strand of NZ_JBVVQU010000007.1, from coordinate 122,729 downwards.
GACATCCTGCAGCGGCTTGGGGTGCGAAGCCGTCGACACTGCGGTCGGAATGAGCGATAGGCAAAACAGGATACCGGTGATCATGAACAGCGAGGCGGACTTCACGTCGCCGCCGGCAACGATCATCTGGCCGCCCATGATCGAGGCATAGGTGACCATCATATAAAGGCCGAAGACGGTGCCGCGGTTCTCGTTGGTGGACTTCTCGTTCAGCCAGCTTTCGATGACCATGAAGGCGCCGGCCATGGTGAAGCCGGTGAAGGCGCGCAGCAGGATCCAGACATATTCGTCGATGATCAGACCGGTGAGCAGTGCGACGATGGCTCCCGATGCCGCAAAGGCGCCGAAAGCGCGTACATGACCGGCGCGGCGCACCAGGCGCGGCGCAAAGAAGCAGCCGGTGACGAAGCCGCCGGCCCAGGCCGTGCCCATCAGGCCGAGCGATGCGGTCGAGAAACCTTCCAACTGGCCGCGCAGCGGCAACAGCAGCCCGTGCAGTCCGGTCGCCGCCAGCAGGAAAGCGGTGCCGCGAAGCAGCGAGAGGATCGGTCGGTAGCTTGCAAACATTTAGCTGATCCGGCTGGAATTTGGGGAGGGTCTGAAGATTCGAGCTTTTCGGCGGCGGGCGCTTCGGCTCTGGAAACTATCCGCGGCGGAACAGGGCCTCGGCCGCTGATTTGGTGGTGCTCTTGGTCTTGAGCTCGGCTTCGAGCCGGGCGATCTCGTCGCGCAAGATGCCGATCCGCTCAGACAGTTCGTCGACGGAGAGCAGCGACAAATCCTGCCCGATCTCATGCGGGCGCGCTTTCTTTTTGGGTTCGTCGTCGAAGATCGCCATCGTCGCTCCTCCCTCATGCACAAAAAAGTTAAACTGCTACAGCGTCCTTTGCGCGTCCACTTCGAACGCCCGACGCTGCAGTGGCCATTTGCCTGATTTGGCAATCAGCATACATAGGGCAGGGGCACGGATGCAAACAGTCGGCAACAAACCGGCAGCTGGCATAAACTGGCGAAGCGAGACGGGAAAATTCATGGCGAGTGGACAGAACAAGATTCCGGCGACGATGACAGCCATTGCAATCTCGGAACCCGGTGGACCGCGGGTGCTGAAACCGGAAACACGCGACGTGCCCGTGCCCGGTCCCGGCGAAATCCTGATCCGGGTGCGTGCCGCCGGTATCAACCGGCCGGATGTGCAGCAACGCAAAGGCGCCTATCCGCCGCCGCCCGGTGCGTCGGACCTGCCGGGCCTCGAAGCGTCGGGCGAAGTTGCAGCTCTTGGCGACGAGATATCGCGCTGGCGCGTCGGCGACCGGGTCTGCGCGCTGACGCCCGGCGGCGGCTATGCCGAATATGTCAAGGTCCATGCCGGCAGCGTGCTGCCGCTGCCCGCCGGCTTTACCCACACCGAAGCAGCGGCGGTGCCGGAAAACTACTTCACCGTCTGGCATAATGTCTTTGAGCGCGGCGGCCTGAAGAGCGGCGAGACGCTGCTCGTCCATGGTGGCTCGTCCGGGATCGGCACTACGGCGATCCAACTCGCCTCGGCCTTCGGCGCCTATGTCATCACCACCGCCGGCAACCAGGAGAAGTGCGACGCCTGTCTGAAACTCGGCGCCGACCGGGCGATCAACTACGGCGAGGAGGATTTCGTCGCGGCGGTCAAGGACGCGACCGGCGGCAAGGGTGCCAACGTTATCCTCGACATGGTCGGCGGCGACTATGTGGCGCGAAACTACGAGGCCGCGGCGGTGGAAGGCCGCATCGTCCAGATCGCCACGCAGGGCGGGGCGGTGGCAAGCACCGACTTCTCGAAGATGATGGTCAAGCGGCTCACCCACACCGGCTCGACGCTGCGGCCACGCACCGTCGAATTCAAGGCGGCGATCGCCGCAGCGCTGGAGGCGCAGGTGTGGCCGCTGCTCGGCACCCGCAAAGTAGCACCCGTCATGGACATGATCTTCCCGCTCAAGGAGGCGTGGCGGGCGCATGAGCGGATGGAGGATGGCGACCACATCGGCAAGATCGTGCTCGATGTCGGCTGACGGTCGGCAAACACGCTGAAGAAATCCTTAATTGTGCAATGCAACAAACGCATTGCGGCCATGCAAAAGCGTCTGTCCAACTTTTCATCAACGATGCCTATTTGAGCGGCATCGAAACGATGGAGGACTACCATGAACCCGATCCGTGCTTTCCGTAACTGGCGCATGTACAATGAAACCGTGCGCGAACTGAACCGCCTGAACGCCCGTCAGCTCAACGACCTCGGCATCAACCGTGGTGACATCGAGAGGATCGCCCGCAAGGCGCTTTGATCTCAAGTGTGATCTCGCCTGAAAGCATCAAGCTGCTTTTCGCGACGTGGTGCTTCGGTCCGAGATCATGCTTTAGAAGCCAGAGCCGCAGCAGACGGATTTCCCGTCGCCGGTTCCGAGCCCGCTGGACCCTGTCCGGCGGGTTTTGTCGTTTTGAGGTCCGTGCAGCAGCAGCTGCGATGATCGATCGGTGCCACGAAGGCGCCGCCGGCAAGATGCTGCAAAAAGCTCCACGCCCCCAGCGGCGCAACACTCCCACAAACTTCTGCATTCTCCGGTCCTGTAGCCATGCTGCCCGCTTCATCCCCAGCCTCCGTTTGCTGGTGATCAAACCGGACAACTCATCTGCTACCTAATCCGGACAACTCATCTGCTTACGACAGTACCTTCCAAAACCGTTGCGAAACGGCAACGGAGTGGTTATATACGCAGCGAATTTCCCATTTTGGTGGCTCTAAAACCACCGCCCGCGCGGGAACGCGGGCGAACGAGAAGGATATCTCATAATGGCCAACACGCTGCTGATGCCCAAGGCGACCGCCGTCTGGCTGGTCGACAACACCGCGCTGTCCTTCGAGCAGATCGCGCAGTTCTGCGGGCTGCATCCGCTCGAGGTCAAGGCGATCGCCGATGGCGAGTCGGCGCAAGGCATCAAGGGCATGGACCCGATAATGACCGGCCAGCTGACCCGCGACGAGATCGCACGCGCCGAGAAGGACCCGAACCATCGGCTGAAGTTGTCGGACCCCAAAGTGCGGGTGCCGGAATCCAAGCGCAAGGGTCCGCGCTACACGCCGCTGTCGAAGCGCCAGGACCGGCCCAACGCCATCCTCTGGCTGGTGCGCAACCATCCCGAGCTGAAGGACGCGCAGATCGCGCGCCTTGTCGGCACCACCAAGTCGACGATCGATCAGATCCGCGACAGAAAGCACTGGAACTCGGCCAATCTGCAGCCGATGGATCCCGTGACGCTGGGTCTCGCCTCGCAGATCGACCTCGACATGGAAGTCAATCGCGCCTCGCGTGGCCGCGAACAGGCACAACCAGCTGGCGACACCCTGCTGCCGGCGGCATTGACCGAGCGGCTGGTGCCGGCGCCTGAGAAGCCGAAGGACGAGGATGCGGAGCTCGACGCCAACGCCGTCTTCGCCAAGCTTTCGGCGTTGAAGTCGAAGGACGAGGATACGGACGACGAGAAATAGGTGAGGCGCCCCTCCTTCTCCCCTTGTGGGAGAAGGTGGATCGGCGCGCAGCGCCAAGACGGAAGAGGGGTGTTGGAAGAAATGAGGGGTCGGCGTTCCCTGGAACACCCCTCATCCGGCCGGCTTCGCCGCCACCTTCTCCCACAAGGGAGAAGGAAAGGAACGCCGCACCTAGCTTCGTGCGGCCCGGTCCGGCGCCATGCCGTAGTCCTCGCTGCGCTCCACCGCACGGTAGAAATCGGCGAGCTGCTTGCCGCGCTCCGGCTTGAAAACGCGGCCGGCGATGACCACCGAAGCGATGCGGTCGATGCGGAAAGCGCGAAAATCGTCGCGCATCTCGCACCAGGCGACCAGCGTCCACACCTTGCCCCAGAACCACAGGCCCAATGGCCGGATGTCGCGCGCGGTGCTGCGGCCCGCTTCGTCGGAGTAGTCGATGGTCAGCACCTGGCGTTTTTCCACCGCGCGCTCGATCAGGTCGATTGCTTCGCGGGCGGCGTCGCTCACCACCCACATCGGCGTGTGGATCTCGGTGCGGGCGATGCGGTCCTTTTCGGCATCGGGCAGCACGGCGCCGATCTTGACCAGCGCCTCGTCGGCGGCCCGCGCCATGGCAGCACCGCCAAACGCGCGCACCATGCGGGCGCCGGCGACCAGCGCGACGATCTCGTCACGCGTGAACATCAGCGGCGGAAGGTCGAAACCCTCCCTCATCATGTAGCCGACGCCGGCCTCGCCGTCGATCGGCACACCAGTCGACTGCAGGTCGGCGATGTCGCGGTAGATGGTTCGCTCGGAAACCTCGAGCCACGTGCCCAGCTTCTGGGCGGTGACCAGACGGCCACCGCGCAGATGCTGCACGATCTGGAAGAGCCTGTCGGCGCGGCGCATCGTATGGTCCCTCGATGTTGTTGTTATGCATGTCGTTGTCCCAAAACCGGTCCCCACTTTTGGGCGACATGCATTATGGTTCGAGCCCTTCGCGCTTGCGCTGCGCGGCGACGAATGCCGCGCCGAAGGACAATTTCCCTGTTGTCGGCGTCTTTGCATCCAGCACCCGCCAGAACGGCGCGATGTAGCTCAGCGTCACGCCGCGTTCCAGATCCTCATTGGCGGCCTCGGCGACAGTGCGCAGATGATAGCCGATGGTGACCGGACATGTCACTTCGGCACCGTGCTCGATGGCGAGCGCGGTGCGCAATGCGCGGATGTCCATGTCCACGCCCTCTGGGATGGAGCGGATGAAATCATCGACCTGCCGTGCCGTCGGGACCAGCATCGGCTGGCCCTCGACGACGTCGCCAACAGTGCGCGGCGTCGGCTTGATACCGTTGGTGCCCGGCGTGTTCAGCCTGTCGTTCCAGCTTGTTGCCATGCGGCACCTAGACGAAGAGCCCGAAGCTGTTGCCGTCCGGGTCGAGGCAATAGGCGAATGTGCCGGCCGGAATGGAGATCGCCAGCGAGACGACCTGGCCGCCGTTCTGCCTCACCCGTTCCATGGCGTCCTCGATCGGTGCGGCAACCGACAGATGGATGGTCGGGCCGGTTCCCGGTGCCGCGGGTTTTCCGGGGTAGACGTGCCCGGATGCCATTCGGTCCTGCGCGGCGAACATGGCCAGAGGGTTCGGGCCGCTCTCCTCCAGGATGAGATCGTTCTGGAGCACCGACCCATAAAAGGCGCGCGCCCGATCCATGTCGGTGACGGGGATCTCGAACCATGCCGAGGCTTTTGCAGGGGTGAAGGCCATGTCTGTCTCCTGATAGTATCGCACTATTGCATGCCGCTCCTGACACCGTAGTGTCAGGAGGCTTCAGCATATTCCCCTTCAGCATACTCCTTGGCGAACAGCGTACGCATCTCAGCGAGGTCGCTGCTTCTCTGGGGATAGAGCGTCTTCAAATAGGCAAGAGCGAACGTGCCGGGAGCCGAACCCGGCGCGGACACGATGCGACCGTCTGCGACCGCATAGGGCACGTCCTGATAGTTCTGGGCGCCCGGGTAACCCGGTTCCTTTTCGTTGATCCAGTCACGACCATTGCTGGTGTGTTTTGCCTTGTCGAACAGGCCGGCACGCGCCAGAGCCAGCGTACCGGCGCAGATGCCGCCGACCACGCCGCCACGCGCTGCGACCGCTGTCAGCAGTCCGGAGATATCAGGCGGGGCATCGACCCACTGGTCAGAGCCGATAACTGCGACAGCGTCGAGATCGGTGTTTTCATCTACCCCGGCGGAGCGGTCGGGCGTCAGCATAAATCCGCTGGCCGAAGTCACCGGCTTGCCGTTTGGCGTCAGCGATACCGCGCGTGCGCCGAACCATTCGACTGCCGAAGCCGCAAGTAGGCCGTATTCCCAGTCGGCGAAGCGATCGATGAAAAGGACGCCGATGGTTTTCTGTTCGGACATTTCCTGCTCCGTCTTTTCGGCCCGCCGGACCTATTTATCTGGGGCGCCGTGGCGTCCGCATCCAGCCGCTGCCGCGAACAAACCGCCTCAATGGCCGCGGCCGTGGCGGCCTTCGTAATTATCCGGCCAACCGATGTCCTTGCGGATGCTCTGCGGCAACCCGTTCATGAAACGCCGGGTGCGAATCTCGTTGCGCATCGTCCTGATCTTGCCGACATAGTGCTGCACGCTGCGCAGAATGGTAAAACCGTTCATAGCTGGTCTCCTCTCTTTCGATGGAGACACTATCGCACACCCCTCCTGACAACAGTCTGTCAGGAGGCTTGATGGCCTTGGTGATGCTGCCGGTTGTCTTCCCGATCTCGCCGGTGCGAGGCACGCCGGCCTGTTCATCGCATGTCCCTGTCAGAGTTGAGATCGTTCAGCTTGCAGCGACGGACTGTCGGAATTCGCATCCTTCTGCGATAGGGTTGGCGTTCTGATATTGAAGGAGAAAAATTTTCCAGAGATCAGGGAGACGACCATGGGCCTGCAACTGACGGGAATCCACCATCTGACCGCTATCACGGCGAATGCGCCGGGAAACCTTCGTTTCTACACCGGCACCTTGGGGCTGCGGCTGGTCAAGAAGACGGTCAATCAGGACGACACGTCAGCCTATCACCTTTTCTATGCCGACGCCGCGGCGACGCCTGGCACCGACATCACCTTCTTCGATTGGCCGGTCGGACGCGAACGGCGCGGCACCAACAGTATCGTGCGGACCAGCCTGAGGGTCGCCAGCGCTGAAAGCCTTGCCTGGTGGAAGGAGCGCCTGGCCGGCGAGACCGTCGCGACGGGAGAGATCGGCGATGTTGGCGGCTACCCGTCGCTGGATTTCGAAGACCCAGAAGGCCAGCGCCTGCGTCTCGTCAGCGATGGCGGCAAGGGCGACAGTCATCCCTGGGCTCAAAGCCCGGTCCCGATCGAGCACCAGATACGCGGGCTCGGGCCTATCGTCATCAGTGTTCCCGACATCACCAACACCGAAGCCGTGCTGACCAGGGTGATGAACATGCGCAAGGCGCGGGATTATGCCTCGCCGGATGGTCAGGGTCAGGTTCATGTCTTCGAAATCGGCGAAGGCGGGCCGGCGGCGGAGCTTCATGTCGCGGTGCAGCCGGGCCTTGCGCCGGCATGGCAAGGCGCCGGTGCGGTCCACCACGTCGCCTTCAGGGCGCCGGACCAGGAGACCTTGCACCAATGGACGGCGCGATTGGCCGAGTTTCGTCTGCCGTCGAGCGGCGAGGTCGAACGATATTACTTCCGTTCGCTCTATTTCCGTGAGCCGAACGGCATATTGTTCGAGATCGCCACCGACGGCCCCGGGTTCACGGCCGACGAGCCGCTGGAAACTCTGGGCGAGAGGCTGGCCTTGCCACCGTTCCTCGAACCGAACCGGGCTGCGATCGAGGCCGGTCTCAAGCCGCTGGCATAGCGCTCTCGTGAGCGAGCGAAAGGAGCACTTTGACAGCCGACCGTGATGCTGGTCAAAAGCGGCATGTCGAAACTCCTCGCACTCGTCATCATCGCCATGATGGTCATCCAGCTGATCAAGCCGCTCGGCTGGCCGGGGCTGAAGCGGCGCAGCGATTTTTGGAAGCTGGCGGTATTGGCGATGGCGGCAATTTCGATAACAGCGGCGCTGGGCCATTGGACGTAAGGCTGGCGGCCGCTACGCGAAGCGTGGTTCGTTGGCCAGCACCAAATCGACCAGATGTTCCGCCCAGGCCCGGTAGCCGGCTTCCGAGGCATGAAATCCGTCGGAGGCAAAACCGGCTTCGGCATCGGTGATCGGCAGGCGCGGTGCCGGCACCGCGCCGCGTTCGAGGCAAAGGCGCTCGCCCATCCGGTTCATCTCGGCGGCGCGGATTTCCAGGATCTTTCCGAGCAGCGGCGGCATTGCCGGTGCCCGGGTGAATTCCAGCACCGGCGACCACACCACGCGCGCCTCCGGCCATTTGGCGCGCAACGCGTAGAGCAGGCCGCCAAAATCGCTTTTGAAGCGTGGCACCGAGTGAAAGTTCTTGGTGTCGTTGGTGCCGATGGCGAGCACGATATGCGTCCAAGGGTCGGCCGACAGATTGGGCAGCACGTGGTCGCGGATCTGGCCTGAGGTCGCCGAGTTAAAGCCGGCTGCCCGCCAGCGCACCGCACGGCCAGTGCGTTTCGAGATCAGCTCGGCCAGTTGCGCGGCCAGCCCGTACTCGGAATTGCCGATGCCGACCGAGGCCGCGGAAGAATCGCCAAGCATCAGAAGCGAGAGCGCTGGCGCCTGGCCTGATATCTCGTGCATGACCGGACCTTGCGCCGGCAGCATGCGGGTGGTGCGGCGGCGCACGCCGAAACCCTGCCAGACATAGACCGGAAAGGCGAGCCAGGTGAGGAGGGCAAGAAAGCGCTGCATCGCAAACCGTTAATGGGGCAGGTCCGTTAAAGGGCATAGCGAGCAGCACTTAGCGCATATCGGCCTAAAGGCGAAAGACATTGCGTCGACTGCCCGTCGTCAATGACAACAGGCGTCCTGCATCTCGGGCCTGTGTGCATATTCGTCGTGCAGCCGCACCCAATCCATCAGGCTGTGGTGGGGACCGGTCTCGTTGCGGCCCTTCGGCGTCAGGTCAAGATAGTGATAAGCGCCGATCAGCGGATCACCGCCCCTGGAGCGCGACATGAAGGTCAGGAACATGTCGCCGTTCCCATCCCTGTAGAACACGCTGATGCCGGGAAGGTCCTTCGATTTCAGCGCGCGCTGCTCGAAATTGTAGGTCGTGCCGCCGGATGCGATCTGCTTGTCGGTGAAGGAAACCTGCATGTCGAAGTTGAAGTCCGAGGCGTAGGACGATACCCAGTCGAATTTCCAGCCCATGCGCTGTTTGTAGGGCAGAAATTCGGCCAACGGCGCCCGCGAGATCACGACCAAAGACACATCGTGGTGCTTGAGGTGCTGGTTGGCGCCGTCGATATGGTCGGCAAGGAAGGAACAGCCTTCGCAACGATAATCGGCGCCCGGCCCGAACATAAAGTGGTAGACGATCAGCTGGCTTGCGCCGGCGAATAGGTCGGCCAGGTTCTTCGGGCCCTGTTCGGTCTCGAAGACATAGTCCTTCCGCATCTTCAACCAAGGCAATTCCCGCCGTTCGGCAGCGATGCGGTCGCGAAATCGCGTCAGTTCCTTTTCGCGCGCCAGATGCGCCTTGTGCGCCTGGAACCAGTCTTCCTGTGAAACGATCTTGTTGTTTGGCATCAGCCTGCTCCTCTTTGAGCCCAAAGGACGTTTGGGCTCAACGCAGGCCGACAGGGCCGTCGCGTTTTTTGGAGCATTTTGGAGCAGATCGAACCCAGGCCATATGGCCCGGGTTTGGACGAAGGTAGAAAAAACCAGTCAGGCGGCCTGTTCCAGCTCCGGCTGCCATTTTCCAAGCGCGGCCAGATGGTTCATGTGGGCGCGGTGGGCGAAGGCGGCCTGGGCAGCGGCGACGTTGGCCGCCTTGCCGCTCCACGCCTTCTGTGGCGCCGCCTGCAAGGCGCGGCCGTAGGAGAAGGTCAATTTCCATGGATGCGGGCCGATGGCATTGATGGCATTGAGGTTGGCGGTCGCCTCCTCGTCCGATTGCCCGCCGGAGAGAAAGGCGATGCCCCCAATCGCGGCCGGCACCGTTTCGCGGAACAGTTTTATGGTCCTTGCGGCGACTTCCTCGGGCCTGCTGGTCTTGCCCGACTTCTTGCCGGCCAGGACCATGTTCGGCTTCAGGATAGTGCCTTCGAGGACGACGCGGGCCGCGTAGAGCTCGGTGTAGAGTTTTGTCAGCGTTGCCTTGCTGATCTCGTAGCAGGTGCCGATATCATGGGCGCCGTCCATCAGCACCTCCGGCTCGACGATCGGCACGATGCCGGCCTCCTGGCAAAGCGCCGCATAGCGGGCGAGCGCATGCGCGTTCGAGCCGATCGACGTGGCGGAAGGCACGCCCTTGACGACATCGATGTCGATCACCGCACGCCATTTGGCGAAACGGGCGCCGAGTTTGTAATAGTCGGCGAGCCGCTCGCGCAGGCCGTCGAGGCCCTCGGTGATCGTGTCGCCAGGGAACCCGGCGAGAGGCTTGGCGCCGGCATCGACCTTGATGCCTGGAATGGCGCCGGTCGCCTTGATGATGTCGACCAGCGGTGTGCCGTCGGCGGCCTTCTGGCGGATGGTCTCGTCATAGAGGATGACGCCGGAGATGTATCTGGTCATCGCCTCCTTGGCGCGGAACATCATCTCGCGATAGTCGCGGCGGCTGTCGGCGGTCGATTCGACGCCGATCACGTCGAAGCGCTTCTTGATGGTGCCGGAGCTCTCGTCGGCGGCCAAAAGACCTTTGCCGTCGGCCACCATCGCGGCGGCAATCTCCTCAAGACGTTCGCTCATTGTGCATCCTCCTGAAACGGTTGTTCCAACAGCGTGAAATATCCGGGCTAGCAGACCACTAGAGCAAGGCAGGTTCAAGTCGAACCATTCCAAGCGGAAAACTCGAATCGATTGAAACGCGCAAACGCTGTCGTTCGCCTCAGAGACTGTTTCGAAATTCGCTCTGGCGAGTCATATGGTGGTGGTTTCGAGAACCGGAGCGCAGCGGACATTTGGTCCGTGAGCACCGGGAGCGCAGAAAACGCCATCAGATGGCCGCCAGAGTAGAGTTTCCAAACAGGCTCTCAGCGCTTCAGCACATCGACACCGGGCAGCGGCTTGCCCTCCATCCATTCCAGGAAGGCGCCGCCGGCGGTCGAGACATAGGTGAAGTCGTCGGCGACGCCGGCATGGTTGAGTGCCGCCACCGTGTCGCCGCCGCCGGCGACCGAGATCAATTTGCCGGCGCTGGTGCGGGCCGCGGCGTGCCGGGCTACCGCCACCGTCGCCCGATCGAACGGCTCGATCTCGAAGGCGCCAAGCGGACCGTTCCAGACCAGTGTCGCGGCGCGGTCGATCCAGTCGGCAACGGTCTTCACCGTCTTTTCGCCGACATCGAGGATCATGGCGTCAGCCGGCACCTCTGATATGGCTACCGGTTCGCTCGCTGCGCCCGCCTTGAATTCCCTGGCGACGACACCGTCGACCGGCAGGATGACGGCGCAGCCGGCTTCGGCCGCCTCGATCATGATCTGCTTGGCGGTGTTGGCGAGGTCGTGCTCGCACAGCGATTTTCCGACATCGGTGCCGCGCGCCGCGAGGAATGTGTTGGCCATGCCGCCGCCGATGACCAGCGCGTCGACCTTCTTCACCAAATTCATCAGCAGGTCGATCTTGCTCGACACCTTGGCGCCCCCGACGATGGCAACGACAGGGCGGGCGGGATTGCCGAGGCCCTTTTCCAGCGCGTCGAGTTCGGCCTGCATGGTACGGCCGGCGAAGGCCGGCAGCAGGTGCGCAAGACCTTCCGTCGACGAATGGGCACGGTGGGCGGCGGAAAAGGCGTCGTTGACGAAGATGTCGCCATTGGCGGCGAGCTTTTCGGTGAAGGCCGCGTCGTTCTTCTCCTCGCCCTTGTAGAAGCGGGTGTTTTCGAGCAGCAGCACGTCGCCGTTGTTCGTGGCGGCGACGGCGCTCTCCGCTGCGTCGCCGATGCAATCCGGCGCGAAGCCGACAGGGCGGCCAAGCACCTCCGCGGCCGCCTTAGCGATCGGCTCAAGCGAGAATTCGGGCGAGGGTCCATCCTTGGGCCGGCCAAAATGGGCCAGCAGGATGACCTTGGCGCCCTTGCCGGAAAGCTCGGCGATGGTCGGCGCGATGCGCTCGATGCGGGTAGCGTCGGTGACCTTGCCGTCGGCGACGGGAACGTTGAGGTCGACGCGCACCAGCAAGCGCTTGCCGTCGATGTTGCCAATGTCGTCCAGTGTCTTGAAGCCGGCCATGCTGTTCCCTTTCGCAAAAAACGCCGGGACCTTAACCCGCACCAACGACGATGCAAGACCTGCAATGGTGCTACCCGGAAAATATGACCACGGCCTGTGTCGGGGGCAGTCAGCCCCCGTCGGTTGCCTTTTCCACCACCGGCTGTGGAGCGGGTTCCGCGTCCGCCGGCGTCTCGGAGCTCTGCTTTTTGATCCGCTTGCGCCAATTGCGCACAAAGGCAACGATCCGGTCGGCGATCTCGCCGGCACTCAGGAACACCGGCACCCGTGCCACCGGCGCGGTCGGCTCGAGGGAAAGACCGAGGCCAGTGATCTTGCCTTTGTCGTCGACGTCGCGGACGATCAGCTCGATCGGGCCAATCAGCACGCGGTCGGCATATTCGGCATGGCCGCCGAGCCGCTCCGTCACCAGGTCGCCGACGGTCAGCTTGCGTTCCTCCTCGGTCAGGCCCGGCGCGTATGCGGCTTCCAGTTCCGCGGCGGAGCGCGCTGGATCGACGGCGAAGGCGCCGAAGAAGTCCGCATCCTCGGGATCGACCACGGCGCGGCTGGCGAACAGCTTGTCGAGCAGGGCCGGATAGCGATCCGGCACGAAGATGTAGACATGGTCGCCGGCGGCGAGCCTGCCCATGTCCTGGAAGCGCATCGAGCGCCCGTCGCGCAGCACCAGCGACGGCCTCGCCCAGCGCGGAATGCGCTCACCGCGCGCCACCGGGCTGCCAGGTGCTACGCGGTAGGCGAGAAGCTCGTGATGGGCCGAGCCGGGCAATTCGAGTTCGACCTTGTCCAATGGCCCCAAGCGGGCCGGCACGATCAGGCCGAGGCGGCGCGCCAGCGGTCCGACAGTCCATCCCTGGATGATCAGCGACACCAATACGACGATGAAGGCGGTGTTGAAGATGAGGCGGCCATTCTCAAGGCCGCCAAGCAGCGGCGTGATGGCGAGCAGGATTGACACGGCGCCACGCAGGCCTACCCATGAGACGAAGGCGACTTCCGGGCGCGGCAGACGGAACGGCATCAGGCAAAGCCAGACGGCGATCGGCCGCGCCACGAATATCAGGAACAGTCCCAGCAGCACCGCCGGCAGCAGGATCGCCGGAAATTGCGAGGGCGTCGCGAACAGGCCGAGGACCAGGAACATGATGATCTGTGCCAGCCACGACATGCCGTCCTGGAAGCGCTTGAGGATGGTGACGGCGCGAATGTCGGAATTGCCGGCAATGAGGCCGGCAATATAGACCGCCAGAAAACCGGAGCCGCCAATGGCGCCGGCGGCGGCGAACACCATCAGCGACAGCGTCAGCACGAAGATCGGCAGCAGCCCGTGGTCGAGATTGAGCCGGTCGACAAGGCGCACGATGGCGAGGCCGCCGAAAATGCCGACGATGGCGCCAAGCCCCATATTGAGAAGGAAGCCGAGGACGAGATCCGTAACCAGCACCCTGGCCTCGGGACTGGCGTTGGCGGCGATGATCTCGACCAGGCTGATGGTCAGGAAGATGGCGATTGGATCATTGGTGCCGGATTCCACCTCGAGCGTCGAACGCACGCGTTCACGCAAATTGATCTCGCCGGCGCGCAACAGGAAGAACACCGCTGCCGCGTCGGTCGAGGCGACGGCAGCCCCGAGCAGGAAGGATTCCAGCCAGCTGAGATCGAGCAGATAGTGGGCGACGACGCCGAACAGGCCAGTGGTCAATAGGACGCCGATGGTCGCCAGCGACAGTGCCGGTCCGGCCGCCTGCCGCAAGGCGTTCAGCGGCGTGCCGAAACCGGAATCGAACAGGATGACCGCCAGCGCCAGTGAGCCGGCAAAATAAGCCAGTCGCGCATTGTCGAACTGGATGCCGAGGCCGTCGGTTCCCGTGGCCAGGCCAATGCAGAGAAACAGCAGCAAGAGAGGGGCGCCGAAGCGGAAGGCGATCAGGCTCGAAAACGCGGCGGCAACGACGAGTGCGGCGCCGACCAGCGTCACGAGATAGATCGCATGCTCCATCCGCCAATTGCCCCTCGAATTCGTGTTCCTCTCGCTTTACGGGAGAGTGAGGCGAAGACATGACCGGTGCAAGGCGTGAGGGTGGTTTTTTGCCCTATGCCGCTGATTATTGAGTGTTTTGGCGCTCAAGGCGCGGTCTTGCCAAACAAACCGTTAGAGCGTCGTTTGCGCATCCAAAAGGGTGCTAGGCGCTGTCATGAAAACGCCCGGACAGAGCCGGGCGTTTTCCAAGTCGCGAGAAGACGGTTCTGCGATCAGGCGATGGTCTTGCCGAAGGCGACGGCGGTGTCGGCCATGCGGTTGGAAAAACCCCATTCATTGTCGTACCAGGACAGCACCGAAACGAAGTTGCCGTCCATGACCTTGGTCTGGTCGAGCGCCATGATCGAGGAATGCGGATCGTGGTTGAAGTCGATCGACACGTTTGGATGATTGGTAACGGCGAGAATGCCCTTCAGCTTGCCGTTGGAGGCGGCGATCACCGCTTCGTTTATTTCCTGCACCGTGGTCGCACGCTTGGCAATGAATTTGAAATCGACGACCGAGACGTTTGGGGTCGGCACGCGGATGGAGATGCCGTCGAGCTTGCCCTTGAGGTCGGGCAGCACCAGGCCGATCGCCTTGGCCGCGCCGGTCGAGGTCGGGATCTGCGACAGGGCCGCGGCGCGGGCGCGGTAGAGATCCTTATGCATGGTGTCCAGCGTCGGCTGGTCGCCGGTGTAGGAGTGGATCGTCGTCATCATGCCCTTCTCGATGCCGACCGCCTCATGCAGCACGGCTGCCAGCGGCGCCAGGCAGTTGGTGGTGCAGGAGGCGTTCGAGATGACGATGTGGTCCTTGGTCAGCTTGTCATGGTTGATGCCATAGACGACGGTGAGATCGGCGCCCTCTGCAGGCGCCGAGACGAGGACCCGCTTGGCGCCAGCGGTCAAATGCGCCGCTGCTTTGTCGCGGGCGGTGAAGATGCCGGTGCATTCGAGCGCGATGTCGATGCCGAGATCCTTCCACGGCAACTGCGTCGGGTCCTTGATCGCGGTGACCTTGAATTTTTCGGTGCCGACGGTGATCTGGTCACCGTCAACCGTCACTTCATGCGGGAAGCGGCCATGCACGCTGTCGAAGCGCAGCAGATGCGCGTTGGTCTCGACCGGGCCGAGGTCGTTGACAGCGACGACGTCGATGTCCTTGCGGCCGGATTCGTGGATGGCGCGCAGGATGTTGCGGCCGATGCGGCCGAATCCGTTGATGGCAACTCTGACGGTCATTTTTCTCTCCCTGGGAGTTGGAGGCCGAAGATCAAGTCCGCAGCTTCATAACGGCGGGCTGGCAAAGAATCCAGCCGTCGATGGGTTGGATTTAAGTCCACTAGGTCGAGGCCGCCGGCGAAACCGCTATGTGCGGTTTCGCCGGATATCAGCACATTTTATTCGCCGTGCAGGCGGGCTTCCGCCGCCTTCACCGTCGCTTCGGCGGTGATGCCGAAATGCGGATAGAGCTGTTCGATCGTGCCAGAGGCGCCGAAGCCGGTCATGCCGATGAAGATGCCGTCGGTGCCGATGAAATGATCCCAGCCCTGGCGGATGCCGGCTTCGATGGCGATCTTGATCGGCGCGTTGCCGATCGTCTTCTTGCGATAGTCGGCGCTCTGCTTGTCGAACAATTCGAAGCAGGGGACAGACACGACGCGGGTCGGATGGCCGTGCTTTTCCAGTGCCTCGCGCGCCGCCAGCGCGATTTCGACCTCGGAGCCCGAAGCGAAGATCGTCACTGCCGCATCGCCATTAGCGCCGGCCAGCTCATAGGCGCCTTGGCGGCTGAGGTTTTCCGCAACGAAGTCGTTGCGCACGGTCGGCAGGTTCTGCCGGGTCAGCGCCAGTGTCGAAGGCGTCTTTTCCTGCTCGATGGCCAGTTGCCAGCATTCGGCGGTCTCGACCGCGTCGGCCGGACGGAAGACATTGTGGTTCGGGATGGCGCGCAGTGCGGCCAGATGCTCCACCGGCTGATGGGTCGGTCCGTCTTCGCCGAGACCGATGGAATCGTGGGTCATGACGAAGATCGAGCGGATGCCCATCAGCGAGGCAAGCCGCATCGCCGGACGGGCGTAGTCGGAAAAGCACATGAACGTGCCGCCATAGGCGATGATGCCGCCATGCAGCGTCAGTCCGTTGAGCGCGGCAGCCATGCCGTGCTCGCGGACGCCGTAGTGAACGTAGCGCTGGCCGTAATCGTCTGATGTGATGTTCTTGGTCTGACTGGTCTTGGTGTTGTTGGAGCCGGTCAGGTCGGCCGAGCCGCCGATCGTTTCCGGCACCGCGCCGTTGATGATTTCGAGCGCCATTTCGGACGATTTGCGTGTGGCGACCTTCGGCTTGTCCGTGCTGAGCTTCTTCTTGTAGTCGGTGATGACGGCGTCGAAATTCGCCGGCAGCGTGCCACTGATGCGACGCTCGAATTCGCTGCGCAATTGTGCATCGGCCTTGGCAAGGCGGCCTTCCCAGTCGGTGCGTGCCTCGACACCCGTCTTGCCGGCGTTGCGCCAGGCGTCGAGGATGTCGGCAGGAACTTCGAAGGGCGGATAGTCCCAGCCGAAGAACTTCCTGGCGCCGGCGATTTCCTCGGCGCCGAGCGGCGAGCCGTGTGCCTTGTTGGTGCCGGCCTTGGTCGGCGCGCCGAAGCCGATCGTCGTCTTGCAGGCGATCATCGTCGGCTTGTCGGAATGGCGCGCCGCCTCAATGGCATAGGCGATCGCTTCCGGATCCTGGCCGTCGATGTGGCTGGCGTTCCAGCCGGACGCCTGGAAGCGGGCCACCTGATCGGTGTTGTCGGCCAACGAAACCGGGCCGTCGATGGAGATGTTGTTGTTGTCCCAAAAGACGATCAGCTTGTTCAGCTTGAGATGTCCGGCAAGTGCGATGGCTTCCTGGGAAACACCCTCCATCAGGCACCCGTCGCCGGCCAGCACATAGGTGTAGTGGTCGACCAGGTCGTTGCCGAAGGCGGCATTCATGATGCGCTCGCCGAGTGCGAAGCCGACCGAATTGGCAAGCCCCTGGCCGAGCGGGCCGGTTGTCGTCTCGATGCCGGCGGCATGGCCGTATTCGGGATGGCCTGCCGTCCTCGATCCCAGCTGGCGGAAATGCTTGATCTGGTCGAGGGTGATGTCCTCGTAGCCAGTCAGATAGAGCAGCGAATAAAGCAGCATCGAGCCATGGCCGGCTGACAGGATGAAACGGTCGCGATCGGGCCAGTGCGGGTTCTTCGGATCGTATTTCAGGAAACGCGTGAACAGCACCGTGGCAATGTCGGCGCAGCCCATGGGCAGGCCGGGGTGGCCCGACTGGGCCTTCTCGACGGCGTCCATGGAAAGAAAACGGATCGCATTGGCCATCCGGTCATGTTGTTCACGCGAGGTCATGCTTCCTCCAGTGTGGCGTTCGGGGCTTGGAAGAGCCCTGGAAAGGGGTGCGCGACACATAGCAGGCGCGGCTTTTTAGTCAACAAACCGGCGCGCTTTTGCCGATCCTGTTAGTCAATAAACCGGCGCGCTTTTGCCGATCTGTTGATGGCGTCAGAAGGGCTTGGAGGCCCTAAATTAGCGTTAGCAGGGGACAGTCGCGAGAGCTTTATTGACGTTGGCTTCACACGGCGGGTAATGTTTCAGACATAACGCGTTCTGAACGTGGATGATTCGGTGATGGGCAGGGCGCAGGACGAAAGCCATGACCGGGGAAACGACACTCAAGGAAGTCATCGCCAGGCTGGGTAAGGCCATCGAGGGGCTGGAAAGTGCCGTCGCGGCCAAGCTCGAGCACGAGCGCGACTATACGGAAGCCGAGGCGGAGGTGCAGCGCATGAACGCCGACCGCTCGCGGCTGGCGCAGGAACTCGACAATTCCGAAGCGCGCGCCGAACGGCTGGAAGACGCCAACAAGGAAGTGTCGCGTCGGCTGGTGACCGCCATGGAAACCATCCGCGCCGTGTTGGATAGATAGGGGCTGGCCCAATGGCACAAGTCACGGTTTCCATCGACGGCAAGCAGTATCGCATGGCTTGCGACGAGGGCCAGGAAGAGCATCTGATCGACCTTGCCGAGCGCTTCGACCGCTATGTCTCGCATCTTAAGGATTCTTTCGGCGAGATCGGCGATCAGCGGCTGACCGTGATGGCCGGTATCATGGTCATGGACGAGCTTTCGGAACTGCAAAAACGCGTCAAGGGCATGGAAAGCGAAGTGCTGACGCTGCGCAAGACGCGTGACGACGCGCTGACCAAGGCCGACAAGAACGATACCGTGCTCACCCATGCACTTGGCGCGCTCGCCCAGCGCATGGAAGATCTGGCGACGACGCTGGCGGTGAACAAGGCTTAGACTTCCACTGCCATCGCGCCCAAACGACCATTGCGCCGCCATCAAATGCTCCATGTTGCGACAACAGGCGAAAAAGTTTTCGCCGCCGGCCTTGATACCGGCGCAACAGGCGTTTGAAGGATGACGCCGGAGTGGTAGAAAGGCAGAAGCAGCGCCGGCGGTGCCGGCTGCAATCTGCAATCAGGGTAGGGACACGTCATGGGCCTTCGTATCAACGACACCGCGCCGGATTTCACGGCCGAAACCACGCAAGGGACGATCAACTTCCACGAATGGATCGGTGATGGCTGGGCAGTGCTTTTCAGTCATCCGAAGAATTTCACCCCGGTCTGCACGACAGAACTCGGCACGATGGCCGGGCTGGAAGGCGAGTTCAAGAAGCGCAACGTCAAGATCATCGGCATTTCCGTCGATCCGGTCGAAAGCCACGGCAGATGGCAGGACGACATCAAGACGGCGACCGGCTATTCGGTGAACTATCCGCTGATCGGCGACAAGGATCTCAAGGTCGCCAAGCTTTACGACATGCTGCCGGCGGGTGCCGGCGAAACGTCGGAAGGGCGCACGCCCGCCGACAACGCGACGGTGCGTTCAGTTTATGTCATCGGCCCCGACAAGAAGATCAAGCTGGTTCTCACCTATCCGATGACGACCGGCCGCAACTTCGATGAGATCCTGCGTGCGATCGATTCCATGCAACTGACCGCCAAGCACCAGGTGGCGACGCCGGCGAACTGGAAGCAGGGTGAAGACGTCATTATCACCGCCGCCGTTTCCAATGAGGACGCGATCAAGCGTTTCGGCGCCTACGAGACGATCCTGCCGTATCTTCGGAAGACCAAGCAGCCCTCCGCTTGAGCGGCTAGTGCGGCACGGAAGGATTTTCGGCCTTTTTGCCTCGGCGAAGCATGCGGTGCTTGACGGCGTGGCGCTGGCGAATGACCATGCTCTTCTTTTACCCCGGCAGGGAAAACCATTCCTGCCGGGTGGGAGTTGAGGGAGCCGAGATTGGACGCGACATCGGCCAAGCTGCAAGTGGCAGGTTTTTACGACAAGCCGAGCGGGTCCATCCAGTATGTCGTCGCCGACCCGCAGACGCGACGATGCGCAATCATCGATCCGGTCCTCGATTTCGACGAGAAGTCCGGCGCCACTGCGACGAAAAATGCCGACGCCCTGCTCGACTTCATTAGAGATCAACGGCTGGTCGTCGAATGGATCCTCGACACGCATCCGCACGCCGACCATTTCTCGGCGGCGCACTATCTCAGGGAGAAGACAGGAGCGCCTACGGCAATCGGCGACAAGATTATCGACGTCCAGAAATTGTGGAAAGCGATCTACAACTGGCCGGATTTTCCTGCCGACGGGTCGCAATGGGATAAGCTATTCGCGGCCGGCGAGGTGTTTTCGGTTGGCGCCATTCCGGCCAAGGTGTTCTTTTCGCCGGGCCACACGCTGGCTTCGATCACCTATGTGATCGGCGACGCCGCTTTCATCCACGATACGCTGTTCATGCCGGACAGCGGCACGGCGAGAGCGGACTTTCCCGGCGGCAGTGCCGCGCAACTCTGGCGCTCGATCCAGGATATCCTCGCGCTGCCGGACGAGACACGCCTGTTCGTCGGTCATGACTACCAGACGGGAGGACGCGAACCCTTGTGGGAGAGCACGGTCGCGGAGCAGAAATCCAAAAACACCCATGTTGCCGCCTGCAAGACAGAGGCCGATTACGTGGCGTTGCGCGAGGCGCGCGACAGGACGCTGCCGATGCCGAGGCTGATCCTGCACGCGCTGCAGGTCAACATGAATGGCGGGCGCTTGCCGGAACCGGAATCCAACGGCCGCCGGTATTTGAAATTTCCGCTCGATTGCCTTTGATGAGATGGCGCCAGCTAGTCTACCTCCGGGGTTTTGTTCGGCGGGCCAAATGTTCATAGGTGATTTGCCAAGGGTCGCTCTCGGAAGGCTTTTCCTCGCCGATCCAATGGAAGCTGTTGGCAGTGATCTCAGTGAAACGCCATCGAGTTTTCAGACCGCGTGAGTCATTGCCGAGCTGGACAATGTCCTTACCCTCGGCCCGCCCGATCTGGCGTGAGTGATCGCGGTTGAGCGGGTCGTTCCATATGATGTGCCAGCCATCGATTCCAGGATCGAAGATGCGCAAAGTCGTGCCATACATTGTGGACGGCGCAGGGCGCTTGGGCCTGATCCAAACGTCCTGAATCGCGCGGCCTTCGAGCACCCAGCCAAAATGGCATTCTCCATTCCATTTCTGGATCGTGCCGTCGTCGCGATAGTGGACCGTGTCCATTTCCCAGCTTCCAATTAGCCATCCATACAGGTCCATGTCTTTCGCTCGGTCGGCTGGGGGACCTTCGGATCCGAGAGCAGTGAGAAACGGAGAAATGGTCATCGTCATACTGCCTTTGGTTCCAAATAGACGAGCTCAACTGGCCCAGCGCAGCCCCGACGGCCCATTGTCGCCCGCCCGCCGCAAGCGCCGCCTTGTGGAGTTTCGCGACAGAAGCGTGTCGGCGCCGGAACATTGCCGCCACAATTTGCAGCGTTGCGGTTTCCAGGGCTTGGGGAAAATTGCTATAGTGCCACTATGAGCCGGCCAGGCTGATCACATCGATGATTGAGCGGCTTAGGGCGACGGTTTGGGCGTTCGCGAAGGCGCGGCGGAACCGGCAATCCTAGCTAGAATATTGTACCGATGGACAGTTCTCCCGGCGTCGGAGGACCCATAAAAAAAGGCGGCGCCAATTTCCTGACGCCGCCGTTATTTGTTTCCGTCGGAAGCTTTATGCCGCCGGCTGCGCCTCGATGGTGCGCAGCGCCTGCATCTGGCGCTTGGCTGCGGCCTTGACCGCGTCCTGCACCTTCTCGAAAGCGCGCACCTCGATCTGGCGCACGCGCTCGCGGCTGATGTCGAACTCGGCCGACAGCTCTTCCAGCGTCAGCGGCTCCTCGGCCAGGCGCCGCGCCTCGAAGATGCGCCGCTCGCGCTCGTTGAGCACGGCAAGAGCGCCGGACAGCATGCCGCGCCGGTTTTCCAGCTCGTCCTGCTCGATCAGCGCCTCTTCCTGGCTTTCGTGGTCGTCGACCAGCCAGTCCTGCCATTCACCTGATTCACCTTCGCTCGCCCGGATCGGTGCGTTGAGCGAGGCGTCGCCCGACAGGCGGCGGTTCATCGACACCACCTCCGCTTCGGACACGTTGAGGCGGGTGGCGATCTCGGTGATCTGGTCGGGCTTCAAGTCGCCGTCGTCGAGCGCCTGGATCTTGCCCTTCACCTTGCGCAGGTTGAAGAACAGGCGCTTCTGGTTGGCGGTCGTGCCCATCTTGACCAGGCTCCACGAGCGCAGGATGTATTCCTGGATCGAGGCCTTGATCCACCACATGGCGTAGGTGGCGAGCCGGAAGCCGCGCTCCGGTTCGAATTTCTTGACGGCCTGCATCAGACCGACATTGCCTTCCGAGATCACCTCGCCGATCGGCAGGCCGTAGCCGCGATAGCCCATGGCGATCTTGGCGACGAGCCGAAGGTGGCTGGTGACGAGCTTGTGTGCAGCCGTGGTGTCCTCATGCTCAGCATAACGCTTGGCGAGCATGTACTCTTCCTGCGGCTGAAGCATCGGAAAGCGACGGATTTCTTCCAGGTAGCGGCTGAGGCCGCCTTCGCCGGAAACGATACTGGGTAGTGACTGGGCCATGACAGCGCCCCTCTCTCTTGGAGTGGTGCCCCCGAAACGCGGCGGGCATATATCGCGAACGCCAAAAGGCTCGTTCGCGACAGCGGATGTATATAGGAACAAAACCAGAAAGGACAGCATTGGTTCAACACGAAACAGTGTGTCACGCCAAAGTGAACAACGCGGGTCAGGTTTTTGCCGATCTGGTTTTGAATGGATGAAGCCGGTTCAGAGTCTGCGGAAGCCGTCCACAAGTTCCTCCATGTCCCTCGGTACAGGCGCCTCGAACCTCATCGTTAAATGGCTGGTCGGATGCCGAAATTCAAGGAGGCGGGCATGCAAAGCCTGTCGCGGAAAGGCCTTCACCCGGCCCGTCAGCGGCTCGGGCAGCCGGTTCGCCTTGCTGCGAAAGGCCTGGCCGTATTCGGGATCGCCGAGGACTGGATGGCCGATATGGGCCATGTGGACACGGATTTGATGGGTGCGGCCGGTCTCGAGCCGGCACTCGACCAGGCTTGCCGTGGCAAATTGCTTTTGCTGCTCGCCAAAGCGCTCGATCACGGTGAAATGGGTGACGGCATGGCGGGCATCGTCGCGGCCCTCCGGCACCACGGCACGGCGCACACGGTCGGCGGCGCGGCCGAGCGGCTCGTCGACCGTGCCTGTCGGCCTCATCGGTATGCCCCAGACCAGCGCCAGATAGGCGCGTTTGAGATCGCCGGTCAGGCCGTGGTCGGCAAAGGCCTCCGACAATGATTTGTGAGCGCGGTCGGTCTTGGCGACGACCATGACGCCGCTGGTCTCCTTGTCCAGGCGGTGGACGATGCCGGGCCGCCGCACGCCGCCGATGCCGGAAAGACTGTCGCCGCAATGGTGGATCAGCGCGTTGACCAGCGTGCCGGTCCAGTTGCCGGCACCGGGATGGACGACCAGCCCCGGGGGCTTGTTGATGACGATCAATTCGTTGTCTTCATAGAGGACGTCGAGCGGGATGTTCTCGCCTTGCGGCTCCGCCGGCTCCGGCTCCGGCATGTCGACCGACACGCGGTCACCGGCCGCCATCTTGCGCTTCGTCTCGTTGACCGGCTGGCCGCCGATCTTGACCGCGCCCTGCCTGATCAGCATCTGCACCCGGCTGCGCGACATGTCCGGGCCGAGCTTGCCGGCCAGCCATTGGTCGAGCCGCTGGCCGGCCGCATCGGGACCCGCTTCCAGCACGGTCGCTCCCCCGTTTGCCGATCCCCCAACTGGCGATCCATTCCCTATCAATCCATCCTCTATCAATATGGGGGCCTCTTCGTTATGAGCGCTCATCGAAAATCGTTCCGGAATGTTTTGCCATGGCTGCTGCCGACGAAGACGAGGAAAAGCCGCTCGACCCCGAAGTTGAAAAGGTGCGCAAGAAGCTCGTCCGCTTCGTCGCCATCAATCTCGGCCTGCTGTTCCTTGCCCTTATGGTGGTGATCGCGGCCCTTGTCTACAAAACGCGCACCGCGCCGCCAGCCAGCTCGCCGCCCAATAGTCCATCACTTGCCGGCGACATCCAGGTGCCATCAGGCGAGCCGCTGACCGGCGACATCGTGCTGCCGGTCGGCGCCAAGGTCATCAGCCAGTCGCTTTCCGGCAACCGCGTCGCCATCGATGCGGAGCTTGCCGACGGCAGCCGCGCCATTTTTGTCTACGATATCACTGAGCGCCGCATCATTGGTCGCTTTTCGATCCGCAACAAATGACTGATTTCGCCGAACATCGCCGCGTCGCCACCGTCGCGCTCGTGGTCAGAAACTATGACGAGGCGATCGCCTGGTATGTCGACAGGCTGGGCTTTTTGCTCACCGAAGACGTCGATCTTGGCGGCGGCAAGCGCTGGGTCACGGTGGCGCCGGCAGACGGACAGGGCGCGCGGCTGCTGCTGGCGGAAGCGTCGGATCAGGCGCAAGCAAGCTGCATCGGCAACCAGACCGGCGGCCGCGTCTTTTTGTTTCTTGAAACCGACGATTTTGTCCGCGACCACACGGCGATGCTCGAAAAGGGAATCGAATTCCGCGAGGCACCTCGCCACGAGGCCTACGGAACAGTGGCGGTTTTCGCCGATCTCCATGGAAATCTCTGGGACCTGATCGAGCCAAAACGGTAAGCTTGCAACGGATATTTTTCCGTCACCATCGACCTTCCGAAGCCCAGTTGCTTTTTCCCAGCCGTCAGCCTATATCGCCGGTTCTTGAACGCGCCCATCGTCTAGCGGTCAGGACACCGCCCTCTCACGGCGGGAACAGGGGTTCGATTCCCCTTGGGCGTACCACTTAACTACCTGAAATCGCTTTATCTTTTTCCGAATGGTCACGAACCGTTCCGATGGAACAAATATCCGACCAAATATCAATCGGGAACTCACTCGCCACTATCGCACCATCTATCCGGGTGTCCTCGACTATTTATCGTCGATTCCGTCACGACGTTTGGCGCGGCGAATGATCCCCTCGACCCAATACTCAAAATCTCGAACGCTGTCGGCCGACAAATTCTCCGGCCAATGCAGCACGACCTCGCCTTCATCGAGAGATGCCTTGTCCTCGCGCATGCCTTCCTGGGGCGGACGGTGCTTGTTTTTGCTTGGCGGTGGCGGCGGGAAGAGTGAATCGATGAAGCCCGATTCCCTCTTCGTTACGGCTTCTGCCAGAGCCGCCTTCGAAAGCGGTATCCATCCTTCGCTGCCCGCATCCTACACTGCGCACAATGTGGATATAACGAATGGCGAAGGCACCGGTGCGAGGCTGCGGAAGTCGGCGCCGGCGCCTCGCCTGACCGACGGCGGAGCCGGCATCATCGAAAACAACTAGATGTAGGGAGCGTCGCAGCAGTGGCCTACACCCTCAAGCACGCCCGACCGCCAAGGCATCGCGAAACGGATGTGGAGGAACGCCACATGCAACAACCGAACAACCCGCCGCACATCGTGCCGATGCGGAATCGTGCCATGAGCGTGGCCCTACTGATGCCGCGCGAGCCTGTCCATGGGTGCGTTTGCTTCGGCCAACCTAGCCAGCGCTTGCTCGACTTTTTGAGCCGAGGCGTCAGTGCGCTTGATGTGCCGGATCACCTGCTGCCTCAGCCGCGTGAGCTTTGCGGCGCGATAAACGTCGCCGTATCTCGCAGTTTCAAGGTGGAGGGTCGCGAGTCTCATGGCTACCAGCCCAAAGTGACTATCTGGGACAGCTCCGCGATGTCGCCATAGATCATCGAACCTTTGACGAGAAAACACTTGTCACCTAGCACTTCGAAGAGTGAGTTTGACGCGGTGCAAACCGGCAGGCTCTTCGAATTGGCGTACGTCCCGAGCGTCGCGGTTTCGACCTTGCGGTCCGCGGCTTCGGCATAGCCGACGCTGATCGCGAGGATAGCAATAGCAAGGTGGCTCGGGGGAAAGTAAGGTCGCGACATGCATCAAAATAGCACCGGCCCTTGATGGGCTTCGTCCATCGATTGGATGAAGCGGTCACCTATATTAGCAATCTCTTGACTAAGGCCCTGCCCACCCCAGACTCATGGAATGGCGCGGGGAATTGGGATTGGAGATCAGGTGGCGATCACGGCCACCGTCCGGAGGCGGGTCACTGAGGACCGCGTAAGCGTGTCCATCCCGAGCTATGGCTTCCCCCATTCGATCATCGATCATACCAAGGTGAAGAAGGGGCAGCAGACCGAGCTCGCCGGAGAGATCACGCGCATAGACGAGGAAGGCGGCAGGGTGACCATCGACATGGGACCGCTGGTGACGGTAGACATTGACAAGGTCAGGCTGGTCGAGAAGTACAGGCCGCCGAAGCGCAAAAAGTCGCTGCGTGACATGGTGGATTAAAGTTATCGTACCTCACCCTTCTTCATATGCGTTCTGAATTCTGCTTTCGGAACTGCTTGCTGTGGCGGCGCGTTAATATTCTGGAACGGGAGAGAGGACATGTCTGTGCAAAAAGAAGACTATCGAACAAACAGAGCGGACTACGCGATTGCCGCGAAGCATGGCCGCGCGACCGCTGAGGGCGATCGCGATGAGCTGCCGGCGAGAAAAAAGAAATCCCTGTTGGCAAGGGATCGGCGATCTGAAAAGTTGACTGAAAATCCGTCGGAAAGCGCGCCAGAACCGAAAGCCAGGACGCGCGGTTAGAGCTTTGAAAGCGCCGCCGACCGCATTCACTTCCCTACTCGTCATGACGAACAGTGTTCGTTCGAATGATGTTATTCCGTTGCCTTGAGCGCAAGTTTTTAGTCAGCCAGCACAGCGCCTCCTCTTAAGCTCGCTGGTGGTCAGGCCCGCGATGAAACGGCCAATCAAATACGACCTTAAGCGCCACGTGCGCTACGATCCGGACCTGCTCCCCCGCACGGGGCACAGGTACAAGCCAGCCAAACCGGCCCACGATGCCGTATGGCCCAATGTCATCTCGGCAATTGCTATTGCCGGTTTCTTCCTCGCGTTCATCTGGAGCTGACGATGCTACCTTTTGTGCAGGCAGATGGTCTCTCAGGCAGGCCGTTGCTCAGCCATTTGTGCAAGAAGTTCTGACCGCGGGTGCTCATTCCGTCACAAGCCGGCGGAGCGCATTAACTTCCTTCGTCCCAGAAATCCTGCAGCGAGGCGTGCCGAAGATCTTCCTCGCCCCTGAGGTGCTTCACCCGCGCTTTGATCCCCGGCTTAACCCACTGTGTTGCCGGCCGCTTCATGCCCTTCGGCGGCGGCCCGGCATGCTCCTGGACTCGCTTCCATAGCCGCTCGCGGATCGCTCGGCTTGAATTGATGAAAGCCGACCCGACATATTTGCGCGTGCCGATCTCCCCATGAGGGCGAATGCTGGCTTGCCAGCCTCACGCTCGACGCCCAGCAGTTCATATTCGTCGACGGTGTAGCACCTCACCTTCAGCCAGTTGATCGACCGCCCGCTGCGATACCTGCTGCCACAGCGCTTCGAGACCATCGCCTCCAGACCGGCTTGATCAACCAAATGGAAGATTGCTTTGGCTTCCCTCGGAAGAGACTGACTGAATTGGATGCGACTTCCCGCCGAAATCAAACCAGCAAGCAGCTCGCGCCGATGCTCCAGGGGCGTGTCGCGCAGGTCGTGGCCGTTAAGGTGAACTGGCTTGGTCTCAGTAGACGCCCCTCTCACGGCGGGAACAGGGGTTCGATTCCCCTTGGGCGTACCAAGGATTTCAAAACATTTGCGTCACGGATATCGCCGTCGGTCGTGGCCGGAGTCGCCGCTTCTGGCGCGGCACCCCCAATTGAATTAGCATCGCGTCATGTAACCAGGGGCTAAAGGTCCAGGACGGTGCGCAGAACGCCGCCGGGACGAATCTGTCGTGCAGCGAATAGATCAACGCTCGCCTCGGGGACGAGAAGATCGTAGAGAGGGCCAAATGCAGAAACTGCAATCGCAGGGTGTCCATCACATCACGCTGGTCGGTGCCGGGCGTCAGACCTCCATCGACTTCTGGGAAGGCGTGCTTGGCATGCCTTTCATCTTCGAGCAGCCCAATCTCGACAAAGCCAGCGAAAGCCATCTCTATTTCGATCCGGGTGACGGCCGGCTGATCACCATCTTCACCGACGAGAGCCGCACGCCGGTCAAGCGGCGCACGCCGACCGATACGGGCTGCGTCCATCACATCGCCTTTGCGGTGTCGCGGGTCACTTTCCTGCAGGCGGTCGCCCGGCTCGACGAGCGCGGCATCAAGCACAGCGGCGTCAAGGATCGCGGTTTTATGGATTCGATCTATTTCGAGGATCCGCTCGGCCTGCTGATCGAGCTCGCCTCCTACCGTTTCGAGCCGCCGGCGGGCTTCACCCATGCCGACGTGCTGATGCAGGCGCACAAGATCCGCGTCGCGCGCGGCGACTACGCAATAGCCGAAGTGCATCTTGCCGACGCGATCCAGGCGTTCGTCGAGCGCTCCCGCGCGACCTTGTCGGAGAACCGCGCGCCGAAAAATCCATACTGACGACAGGCCAAACAAGGGAGGACACAATGGCAAAGACGACAACGAGGAGTGCGAAGAAGCCGGCCGCCAAGGCCACTACGAAACCAGCTGCCAAGGCCGCGACAAAGCCTGCAGCCAAGGCGGCGAAAGCTTCCGCCGAGCCGGCAGCGAAAGCCGCCGCAAAGCCTTCAGGCAAGGCATCCGCGAAGTCAGCGCGGAAAGCCGTAGCGAAATCAGCGAAAAAACCCGCGCTGACGCTCAGCATGCTGAAGCCGAGCGTCAACAATATGAGCGTGCGGGTGTTCGCACGCGCGGCCGGGCTCGATCATTCCGAGACCGACGTATGGGGCCACACACGCTCGCCTGAATACATGGCGCGAAACCCGGCCCATCTGACGCCGATGATCGAGGACAAGGGCTTGCCGAGAGGCGTCCTGTGGGAAAGCTGCGCCATCATGCAGTATCTCGCCAACAAGCATGGGCTGGAGAAATTATATCCCAAGGCGCCGGCCAAGCGGGCAATGATCGACAGCGCCATGTTCTACCTGATCGGCACGCTCTACCCCTATGTGGCGCGCGCCACCTATCCTGCGCTGAACTTCCCGCAATATGCCGGCGAGATTGGTCACAGCGACGCCCACCCCGACAGAAAGTCGGAAGCCCAGAAGGCCGCGGCGACCGCAATTGCCGAGCCGCTGGAGGTCTTTCACAGCTTCTTCAGGAACGGCAAGCCATTTATCGGCGGCAACAACCCGTCGATCGCCGACATCCGCCTGGCGGCGACGCTCGAATTCCTGGCCGTCATCGACTACGCGCTGCCCCAATGGACAAAAGACTACATGGCGGCGATCGAGAAGAAGCTCGGCAAAGCCTATGCCGAGCCGGCCGCCGACGTGCGCGGCTACATCGCCTATGTGAAGTCGCAGGCCGGGGCGTGAGGCGCCTTGGCTGACCGCGTTGACCGCATCGGGCTTGCCCCTCAATGCAGCAGGGATGCTGTCATAGGCCGAGACACCGACCGGTCGCCGGATAGGCCAGAGGCATCGGCATGGCAGTTGCAAATCGGGTCGCCGGCGCGCTTGTTGCTCAGGGACCGAATATCACAAGCTCGGTGAACGTCAGATCTCCAAGCGAGGGTGGTCTGGGGCCCTTGAAGTACTTAAGTCCACTGTTGGGGCGGTACCACCCGAACAGACCTGCAATCGGCTCCTTGGCGTCGACGACGCAGAGCAGGATGCCGCTTCGCAAGAGAAAGCGCCCGATGGCACCGGCGCACCGGCTCAAATCCGCGAGAGAGCGGCAATACACGATCTGATAGGATGGGATAAGACTGCGCAATATGCGGCGCGGCATCAATACGAAAGGAAACGCTGCTCCGTCGCAAATGCAAATCAATGAAAGGCAGCCCAGTGCCGCGTGTTCCGAGAGTATGTATCTCTCACTGTCGGACAGCATCGCCATTTCCGCAAGATCGGGACGAGCTTCAAGCACGCGACATGACCGCTGCGCCGAACTAAAAGCCGGCAAGAAGGCAAACTGTCCGGTGGAGAAGGGGCGAAAGCCGAGCGCCCAGTTGGCTTTTAACGTTGCGGGCGCCGGCGAAATATTCGTGTAGGTCACGTCCCTTCGCCTGAGAATGGTCGTAACCAATTTGGCGCCATAGGGACGGCATTCCGCGTCGACGGACCAACTTGAAAGGTTGCAGCGGACTTCGTCGCCTTCCTGCCCGCGATAAAGGGTATAGAGGGTCAATACAACGCCGACGATCCGATCAGCCTTCTCCAAAGCCAGGCCGTATTGTGGGAAGTCGGCGACGGCAGGCCGCTGCGACAAACGGGTCAGGGCCTGTATCCAGTAACTGCGGTCACGCTTCGGAAAGCCCCGGCACAGGCAGTCGACCACTCCTTCCCAATCAGCTTCGCGAATTGGTCGACAGACAACGTCGGGAGGGAGGGCGCCGAGTACGGCCATAAATCGACTTCCAGAATACGATAGTTACTTAGATATATCTCGCGCACCAACATGTTGGTGCACAACGATTAATAGTCCGTGCTGCTTTTTAAGACGACTTTCCACACTCATCATGACGCAAATCAGATTGGCTATGCGCGTCGTCGAGCAGCTCCCCTTCTGTTAAGGACTCGTTAACCAAATCCCTATCTACTGATCGGCAATTCACCTCCAACTCGTGACCACGGATGTACTGGCGCGGTCGAGGTGGAAGGAAAGGTCGGCCATGTGCCGGCCTTTTTGTTTCAAGGGCGATTGTTCCCGGAACCGTGGCCTGACTAGGCGATTGGCCATCAGCCTTCCAACATCGGGGTGGCGCAGCAATAGCCGTTTAACGTCGAAGGCCGGTTAAAGGTTCAACGTGGCTGGCGGTAAGGCCGATCGGGCAGCCCGGCCAACTCATGCTCTCGGCAATCACGTGTGCGTCTGACCGAATCGCTGTGTCAGGCGCGCAGCAACGTTTGAGGACGGATATTTTGGCTACCGTCCTTTTCAATGCCGGCCGGCTATTCGCAGACCATGCGGACCCGTTTTCCGGGTTGGCTGACGTTCCTGCAGGTGAGCGGTTTTGCCGGCTGGGATGACGGCGTTGGCGGAACTTTGGAAATCCTGGTGATTTGCCTTCTCCGCGCCACGGGGGCGCTGATTCTGCGGACCGCCGCTCTTTCAGGCGTTTCGGGCGCCACAGGAAAGACATCGCTCTGCAGCAACTGCGGCTGTTCGGCTTGCGCCTGCTGCTGCGGCCTGTCCCAGAACCGCCGGACATCGAGCGGCCTTGGAATGACGACGGTGCCGTCGTAGCTACGCGAGCAGCCGCTCCCCAACAGCAGCATCGGGCATAGGAAAAAAGGCAGGATCCGTCCCAACATCGGCAATACCTTGCGGGATTTGTAACGCGGCTTCGGTTCTACCGACAACCGTCGGAATACACTGCGGGCAAGGCTAGCGTATGACCCGGAGAATCGGAATCGATTTCTCTGGGATCATGCGCAAAATCAAAGTGTGGCAGCCTCCCTGGCGCGACTGGAGGCGGGCATGGACCAACCTGCCCAAGCCCACTAGCCCCAGAAGGACCTTGCTCAAAAAAGTCGGCGCACGCAGAAATCCAGCGCAACGCGGGATAGGCCTGTCAGGCTGTAGGGTTCAGCCGATTCGGCGACGCATTGCGTCAAGACTATGGTGCGATCGCACCATACCAAAGCGTGCGTCCGGTTGGGACAATAAGCGCATTCGAGTTCCGCTCCTCCAGTTACGGGCGGGAGCAGCGACCGCCGGCAAGAAGCAGGGTCAGATTTACCCCAACGGACCTGTTTCGGCGATGGCGCGGCCATGACCTCCTTGGCCGCATGCAACGCGCTCCCGCCCGGATTTTCTTTTTGGCGCCATTGTCTCGCCTGTCGAGGACAAATGCCGGCTGCAAATCGTGCAAGCTGCTGATTCCAGCGACAAACCACGGCTGTGCCGGCGAGACCCGCGTCCCTTCCTTTTCGACATGGCTGTGCGGCGGTTACCGGGCTGACATCAAACTGTCATGTGACTGTAATAATCGGGGGCTATTGGCCTCAGCGGGCGCCGAAGGAATGGCGCCGAGAGACCATTTTCCGAACAGGAGCAGGCCACATGAAAAAATTCCTCCTTACGACGTCGGCCGCGGCGCTTGCGCTCGCCGCGTCGGCTGGTTATGCCGCCGCGCGCGACCAGATTCAAATCGTCGGTTCGTCCACAGTGTTCCCCTTCACGACGGCTGTCGCTGAAAAGCTGGGCCAGAGCGGAAAGATCAAGACCCCGGTCGTCGAGTCGACTGGCACCGGCGGCGGCATGAAGCTGTTTTGCCAGGGCGTCGGCGAAAATACCGCTGACTTCACCAACGCCTCGCGCGCCATCAAGGACAGCGAGCTTAAGACCTGCAAGGCAAACGGCGTGACGCCGGTCGAGATCAAGGTCGGCTTCGACGGCATCGTACTGGCCAACTCGAAGGCAGGGACTGTCGTTGATCTGACCAAGGAACAGATTTTCAAGGCACTCGCCAAGAACGTCGCTGTTGATGGCAAGATCGTCGCCAACCCCTACAAGAACTGGTCGGATGTCGATGCGTCGCTTCCCGCGACGAAGATCGAGGTGCTTGGCCCGCCGCCGACATCTGGCACGCGCGATGCGTTCGTTGAACTCGTCATGGATGCGGCCTGCCAGGAAGAAGTGAAGGCGGCTAATGAAAAGGGCTGCGGCGAAATCCGCGAAGACGGCGCCTTTGTCGAAGCCGGCGAAAACGACAATCTGATTGTCCAGAAGCTGGAAGCCAACCCGAATGCCTTCGGCGTCTTTGGCTTCTCGTTCCTTGACCAGAACGCTGACAAGCTGCAGGGCCACAAGGTCGACGGCGTCGAGCCGACCTTCGAGAACATCGCATCCGGCGATTACGGCGTTTCCCGCTCGCTCTATGTCTATGCCAAGAAAGAGCATGTTGGCGTCATCCCCGGCATGCAGGAGTTCATCGCCGAGTACACCTCGGAGGCTGCATGGGGTCCTGATGGTTATCTGGCCGACAAGGGCCTGATCCCGCTGCCGGACGCCGAGCGCGCCACATGGGCCGAAAACGCCAAGGCCCTGAAGGGCATGGGCTCCTGATGTTTCGGGGTCCGGGCGTATATTCGCTCTGACCCTCATGCTCTAAAGCCCAAAGCGCGGGACCAAGGTCCCGTGCTTTGAGCCGGTGAATGACCGGCGGTCGAGGGGACGTCCTGAATCATGGTCGGTTATCTCGTTGTTCTTCTGCTGGTTCTGGCAGCTGCGGCCTATTTGATCGGCCGGAGACGCGCCATTGCCAGTGTCAATGGCGACGTCGCGCGATTGCATTCGCTGCCTGGCCAACATGGCATGTTTCTGGCGCTTTTTGCTGCCGGTCCCGCGCTGCTTGCGATCTTGTTGTGGTCGCTGGTCACGCCGGGAATTGAATCGTCGATCATTGCCGACCGCTTCTCCACCGAATTGTCGGGAATGGGCATTCCGCAGGTCGAAGCTTTCATCCGCGACGCTCGCGCGATGGCCTTTGGCGGGCTTGTAGGCTTCGCCGATCCCACGAAAGAGGCGGCTGCCGCCGTCTACAAATCGATCCATACGACCAGCTCCTGGATCATCTGGGCCGTCGCGCTCGTGCTTTCCGCGTCCGGATTTTACTGGGCCAATTCGCGCATCGCACCGGCCTACCGGGCGCGCCACGTGGTCGAGCGCGTTCTTCGCGCATTCTTGATCGCCTGTTCGGTGGTCGCGATCCTGACGACGGTCGGCATCGTTCTCTCGCTCATCTTCGAATCCCTGCGGTTCTTCCAACAGGTGCCGTTCTACAAGTTCCTGTTCGGCACGCATTGGTCGCCGCAGAGCGCCTTCACCGGCGCCGGAGCGGAAGCCGGGGCGGTCAACGAGGACATTTTTGGCATGGTGCCGCTCTTTGCCGGCACGTTGCTCATCACCTTCATCGCCATGCTGGTGGCTGCGCCGATCGGGCTGATGGCTGCGATCTACCTTTCGGATTACGCCTCCAAAAGCGTCCGCGCGGTGGCAAAGCCGGTTCTGGAAATCCTCGCCGGCATTCCGACCGTCGTCTACGGCTTCTTCGCCGCGCTGACGGTTGCGCCCTACTTCCGCGGTATCGGCGAAAGCCTGGGCCTCAACGTCGCGTCCGAATCTGCGCTCGCCGCAGGCGTGGTCATGGGTATCATGATCATTCCCTTCGTTTCCTCGCTTTCCGATGATGTGATCAACGCCGTTCCGCAATCCCTGAGAGACGGTTCCGCCGGCCTCGGCGCGACCAAGTCGGAAACCATCCGCAAGGTGGTCCTTCCTGCTGCCCTTCCGGGCATCGTTTCGGCGATGCTGCTTGCCGTCAGCCGCGCAATCGGCGAAACAATGATCGTGGTCATGGCGGCGGGGCTGGCGGCAAACCTCACGGCCAACCCGCTCGAAGCGGTCACCACCGTGACCGTGCAGATCGTGACGCTGCTGGTGGGCGATCAGGAGTTCGACAGCGCCAAGACGCTTGCAGCCTTCGCACTCGGCCTGGTGCTGTTCTGCATCACGCTTACCCTCAACATCGTCGCTTTGCGCGTCGTCCAGAAATACCGAGAGCAATATGACTGATGCGATCTCGTCATTCGGCGCCGTCGGACGGCCGGTCAGCATTCATACCGACGATGCCGCGAAGGCGCGGCTGAAAGGTCGTTACCGCACCGAAACATGGTTCAAATGGCTCGGCGCCGCAGCCGTCGCGTTGGCCGGCTTATTCCTTGTGCTGCTCCTGTCGACGATCGTCACGCAGGCGATCCCGGCGTTGCGGCAGAATTATCTGACGCTGCCGATCGATCTCTCGGCGGCCAAGGTCGACCCCGCGAAACTCGATGCCGTCAACTACGATGCCATCGCTCAGCAAGCGCTTAGGGCGAGATTTCCGGATATTACGAGCCGTCAGGACAAGCGACTGCTGCGCGGGCTGATTTCCACCGGCACAGGCGTCTTCCTGCGCAAGGATATTGCGGCTGATCCGGGGATGCTCGGAGGAACGGTGGACTATGCCGTTCCACTTGACGATTTTGCCGACCTTTATCTCAAAGGTTTGCTTGCCGACGTCGGTTCGGACGAAGCGATTTCGACAAGCGTCACGCCTTCGGAAACCAGCGGCGACATCGATCTGACCTTCGGCGACGATGCCATGCTGGCGCTGGCGCGCGGCCATGGTGCGACCGAGGGCGAAAACGGCACGCTCACGCTGACGAGCGGCGCGTCGTCGCTGCTGGTCGCGTTCAATGGCGGCACGGTCAAACTCACCGCGCTGTCGCCTGGCGCCAACGGAACGGCGGTCGCAAAGGGCACGGTGATCGAGGCGCTGGACAGCACGGCGCCCGCCGCGAGCGGCCAGGCATTCCTGCGCGTCATCGATACGCCGGAAGCATCGCGAAAGATTTCCGACAAGGAGATCGTCTGGCTCGACACGCTGAAGAGCGCCGGCCAGATCGAAAGCCGGTTCAACTCGATCTTCTTCTTCACCGGCGCAAGCCGCGAGCCGGAACTGGCCGGTGTCTGGGGCGCGGTCGTCGGATCGTTCCTGACCATGATCGTTACGCTCGCCATCGCCTTTCCGATCGGCGTTTCGGCGGCGATCTATCTTGAGGAATTTGCGCCCAAGAACCGGCTGACGACGATCATCGAAGTGAATATCAACAATCTGGCGGCTGTGCCTTCGATCGTCTTCGGCCTGCTTGGACTTGCCGTATTCCTGAATTTCTTCGGCATGCCGCGCTCGGCCCCGGTGGTCGGCGGCATGGTGTTGGCGCTGATGACCCTGCCGATCATCATCATCGCCTCGCGCGCTTCGCTGCGCGCCGTGCCGCCGTCGATCCGCGAGGCGGCGCTCGGCATCGGAGCGTCCAAGGTCCAGACCGTATTCCATCACGTTCTTCCGCTGGCGATGCCGGGTATCATGACCGGCACCATCCTCGGAATGGCGCATGCGCTGGGCGAAACCGCGCCGTTGCTGATGATCGGCATGGTCGCCTTCATCGTCGACATTCCCGGCGGCTTTACCGATCCCGCGACGATCCTGCCGGTGCAGATATTCATGTGGGCCGATTTCCCGGAAGCTGGATTCCAGCAGAAGACTTCGGCGGCGATTTTGATTCTGCTGCTGTTTTTGGTCATCATGAACGCCATTGCGGTGATACTGCGTAGGCGCTTCGAGCGGCGCTGGTAAGGGGGTAGAGGATATGAACATCATGACGGAAGCCGGCGTCGAACAGAAACTGAGCAGCGGAACCAACGCCCCTTCGATCAAGATGAAGGGCGAAAAGGTCTCCGTTCATTACGGCGAGAAGCGGGCTCTGTTCGACGTGGATCTCGATGTCCGCGAGAACCAGGTGACAGCGTTGATCGGCCCATCGGGCTGTGGCAAGTCGACCTTCCTGCGTTGCCTGAACCGAATGAACGACACCATCGATATCGCGCGGGTGAGCGGCAAGATCACGCTCGACGGTGAGGATGTCTACGACCCGAAAATCGATGTCGTCGAGCTGCGAGCTCGCGTCGGCATGGTATTCCAGAAGCCGAACCCGTTTCCGAAGTCGATCTATGAAAACGTCGCCTACGGTCCGCGCATTCACGGCCTGGCCAGGAGCAAGGCCGAGTTGGACGGCATCGTCGAATCGAGCCTGAAGAAGGCCGGCCTGTTCAACGAGGTCAAGGATCGCCTGCTCGAGTCGGGCACCGGCCTCTCCGGCGGACAGCAGCAGCGCCTGTGCATCGCGCGCGCCATCGCCGTGTCGCCGGAAGTAATCCTGATGGACGAGCCCTGTTCGGCGTTGGATCCGATCGCCACCGCCCGCGTCGAGGAACTGATCGACGAACTGCGCCAGAACTACACGATCGTCATCGTCACCCATTCGATGCAGCAGGCCGCGCGCGTGTCGCAACGCACGGCGATGTTCCATCTCGGCTATCTGGTCGAGGAGGGCGCGACCGACAAGATGTTCACCAATCCCGACGACAAGCGCACCCAGGACTACATCACCGGCCGGTTCGGCTGAGCGGTCCGGCGGCGAATTTCGAACACGAGGACAGTATCATGGGTGAACACACCGTCGCATCTTTCGACGAGGAACTGGAGCACATCGACAGGCTGATCCGCGACATGGACGAGCTCGCCGCCGCGATGGTCGCAGCCTCGATCCGCGCGTTGCTTGCGTCAGACAATGCGATGGCGCAGCGCGTCGTCTCGGACGACGCCATCATGGATGCGCGGCAGCGCGAACTCGACGATAGTGCGATCACGCTGATCGCCAAGCGGCAGCCGATGGCGCAAGATCTGCGCGCCGTGGTTGGCGCAATCCGCATGGCCGGTGATCTCGAGCGCATCGGCGATTTGGCCAAGAACATAGCCAAGCGGGTCAGCGCAGTCGGGCAGAGCGCCACGCCGCGTAATCTGTCGCACGGTATCGACGCGATGGCGGATCTCGTTCTTGTGCAGCTCCGCGGCGTGGTCGAGCACTATGTGGCGCGCAATGCCGGCGCGTTGAAAGAACTGCGCGCCGACGACCAGAAGATCGACGTGAAATACACGGCGGTTTTTCGCGAACTCCTGACCTACATGATGGAGGATCCGCGCAACATCACCGCCTGCACGCATCTTCTGTTCTGCGCCAAGAATCTCGAGCGTATCGGCGATCATGTCACCAACATCGCCGAAAACGCCTACTATGTCGTGACCGGGCAGCAATTGCCGGCGGATCGCCCGAAGCTCGACGAAACGACCATGTCGGCGTCGGCGACATGACAGGAGTGACCGGCCGATGATCGCGCCGCGCATCATGGTGGTGGAGGACGAAGAGCCGCTGGGCGTCCTCCTTCGCTACAATCTGGAATCCGAAGGTTATCAGGTTGAGGTGGTGACGCGCGGCGACGAGGCCGAAATCCGGCTGCAGGAAAACGTGCCCGATCTGCTGGTGCTCGACTGGATGGTGCCGGCGGTTTCCGGCATCGAGCTTTGCCGGCGCCTTCGGGTGCGTCCCGAAACCGAGCGACTGCCGATCATCATGCTGACCGCGCGCGGCGAGGAGAGCGACCGGGTGCGCGGCCTTTCCACGGGAGCCGACGACTATCTGGTCAAGCCGTTCTCGACACCGGAATTCATGGCCAGGGTCAAGGCGCTGCTGCGCCGCGCCAAGCCCGAAGTGCTGTCCAGCGTGCTGAAGGTCGGCGACATCGTGCTCGATCGCGAGTCGCACAGGGTCTATCGCAAGAAGAGCGAGATCCGGCTCGGGCCAACCGAGTTCCGGCTGCTCGAATTCATGATGCGGCACCCGGGTCGGGTCTTCTCGCGCAGCCAGTTGCTCGACAATGTCTGGGGCGAGACGATCTACATTGACGAGCGCACGGTGGACGTCCATGTCGGACGGTTGCGCAAGGCGGTCAACAATGGTCGCATGCCCGATGTCATCCGCACCATCCGCGGCGCGGGCTATGCGATCAGGGAAGACTAGCTGATATTCAGGTGATGCCGGCCTGCGACCGGCGGCTTCCTGCGCTTACCTACAGCGCCGCGCGCCCCTGTTGGGCGCGCAAAGGACGCTGTAGAGCTTTGATTTTGCGCATGACCCTTCCGAAATCGATCTCGATTTCGGGGTCATGCGCGGGCTCACGTACCCAAAAGTACGCTCCGCTCCGGTTCTCGGAACCCACTGTTCTCGACTCGGCCTGACCTGAATCTCAACACATCCCCAAGTCGCGATCCGGCGATCCCTGCCTTCGAATTCAAGCCACGTTCTTTCCGACCGAGCCGGCTCGCGCCTGGATGCCCGGCGCGAAAATCTCCTGGTCGACGAAACTCAGCGCCCGCATGGCACAGCCTTCGCGGATCAGCGGCAGTTCGTTCGGCTCGGTGTCGAAGGAAATCGAACCCGAATGCTGGCCGCCGGCGGTCTGGGCGATGGCCTCGCGCAGGGCCGGCTCGATCAGGTCGAAGGCGGCAGCGCTGGCGCCGACCATGGCGACCGGCGCCGGATCGATCAGCGCGAATAGGCTGCCGAGCCCGAAGCCGAGTGCTTCGCCAGCCTTGCGGTAGGCTTCGCGCTCCGGTCCGTCCGTCTGGCGCGCCCGGGCCGCCAGTGCCCGCATCGCGGCGTCGCTGACATCGGCGACCGGCTCGGCGTTCTCGCTCAATTGCCTTGCGTTGCGCCAGATGGCGTAGTTGCCGGCATAGGCCTCGACGCAGCCACGCCGCCCGCAGCGGCAAAGCGCGCCGCCCGGCCGATGGATCATGTGGCCGAATTCACCGCCTGAGGAATGGGTGCCGGTGAACAGTTCGCTCTTCAGCACCAGCCCCATACCGATGCCATGCGAGAGCAGGATGGCGATGAAATCATCGCGGTAGCGATCCGGGTCGCGCCAACGCAGCGCCACGGCCATCATGTTGCAGTCGTTCTCCATGATGGCCGGGATGCCGAACTCGCGTTCCAGAATGTCGGCGAAGGCGATATTCGTCTGCGGCGTGATCGGCGACCACAACATGGCGCGCGCATGGGAATCGGTGATGCCCTGGATCGCCAGCGCGATGCGGGCGACGCTTTGGACATCGAGGTCGGGGTCTTCGAGCCGCCGCCGGACGATGGCGACACATTCGCCGATCAGCTCGTCGCGCGACATGGTCAGCGTGTCCAGCCGGCGTTGTTCCTCGGCGACCACCTGTCCGGCATAGTCGATGACGGCGACCGACAGGAAATTCAGCGACAACACGACCGCCAAGACCGCAGCGGCTTCCGGATTGAGGCTGAGGCCGACCTGCGGTCGGCCGCGTTTCATCGAAACGGTCTCGCTCGCCTTGATCTCGGTCAGGATGCCTTCCTGGATCAGGTCGGAAGAGATCGCCGATATGGTCGAATGGCTGAGGGCGGTGGTTGCGGCGATCTCGGTCCGCGACGGCTGGCCGGCCCGGCGCACGGCCGAAATCACCATGGCCCGGTTGCGCCGGCGCAAATCGTCATGACGGATTCCAACCGACATTCTTTGCTTCCTCCCTATTGCCGCGGCCGCTCATGGATCGGAAGCCGTCGGTAATGTCCGACAAATACTCGCAGAGGCAGCGGGCCCTGTCATTATTTATTCCGAGACTCGAAATAAGTCGGCAGGGACATCAAGATCGACCAGGTTTGATGTTGACAGCGCTTCGGCGTCGGACCAGTATTTTTTCGAGGCTCGAAAAAATAGAGCCTTTGTGCCGGCCTTCGGGCCAGTCTGGTCGTGCCGTACGCGGCGCAGGGAGGAATATCATGAAGAGATTCACAGCCGCCATTCTGGCGGGGGTCGCCATGTCGCTGACGCTCGCGTCGGTCGCACAGGCGAAGGACAAGGTCATTGGCGTTTCGTGGTCGAATTTCCAGGAAGAGCGCTGGAAGACCGACGAAGCCGCCATGAAGACGGCGATCGAGGCGGCCGGCGACAAGTATATTTCCGCCGATGCACAGTCCAATCCCGGCAAGCAGCTGACCGACGTCGAGAGCCTGATCTCGCAAGGCGCCAACGCGCTGATCATCCTTGCGCAGGATGCCTCGGCCATCGGGCCGGCGGTGCAGAAGGCGCTGGACGAAGGCATTCCCGTCGTCGGCTATGACCGGCTGATCGAGAACAAGGACGTCTTCTATCTGACCTTCGACAACCAGGAAGTCGGCCGCATGCAGGCCCGCGAAGTGTTCAAGGTGGCGCCGGAAGGCAATTACGTCTTCATCAAGGGCTCGGGCGCCGATCCGAATGCCGATTTCCTGTTCGCCGGCTCCATGGAAGTGCTCAAGGACGCCATCGACAGCGGCAAGATCAAGAATGTCGGCGAGGCCTATACGGACGGCTGGCTTCCCGCCAACGCCCAGAAGAATATGGAACAGTTCCTGACCGCCAACGACAACAAGGTCGATGCGGTGGTTGCCGCCAATGACGGCACCGCCGGTGGCGTCGTCGCGGCGCTGACGGCGCAAGGCTTGGCCGGATCCGTCCCGGTGTCGGGCCAGGACGGCGACCATGCCGCGCTGAACCGCATCGCGCTCGGCACGCAGACCGTATCGGTGTGGAAAGACGCGCGCGAGCTCGGCAAGAACGCTGCCGAGATCGCCTCGCAGCTTGCCGACGGCAAGCAGATGACCGACATTTCGGGCGTCAAGGACTTCACCACGCCGGGCGGCAATGTCGTCAAGTCGCTGTTCCTGACGCCGATTGCCATCACCAAGGACAATCTCAACGTCGTCATCGACGCGGGCTGGATCAAGAAGGAAGAGGTCTGCGCCGGCGTGGCGGCGGGCACTGTCCCGGTCTGCAACTGATCCGGCCTTCGCAAGAAGCCTGAAACGCCGCGGCTTCACGCCGCGGCGTTTTTTCAAAAAGAATTGTTTTTCCGCTTCTCGCGGGTAACTTCTAAGCTGCTTCCGGCATCCGCGGCAGACGGCAATCCGGTGCGAGGACATCATGACCGACACGACTTCCAACAGGCCGGCCGCCGATACAGCTGCCGATCGGGCGCGTGAATCCGAGCTCAGCCCCGTCGGCCGCTTCCTCAAGGCAACCGAGCTCGACATACGCATGCTCGGCATGGTCGGCGCGCTGCTGATCATCTGGGTTGGAATCCACATCCTGTCGGGTGGGCTTTTCCTCACGCCGCGCAATCTCTGGAACCTGTCGGTGCAGACCTCCTCGGTCGCGATCATGGCGACCGGCATGGTGCTGGTCATTGTGATGCGCAACATCGATCTTTCGGTCGGCTCCGTCGAAGGCGTGATCGGCATGGTGATGGGCGTCGCGCAGGCCGAATTCCTGATCAGCGTCATGGGGTTCCAGCTTGGAAATCCCTGGATATGGATTATCGCACTGGCTGCCGGCGTGGTGCTCGGCCTGATAATCGGCGCGCTCCAGGGCTTCATCATCGCCTATCTCGAGGTTCCGGCCTTCATCGTGACGCTGGGCGGCCTGCTGATCTGGCGCGGCATGGCGTGGCTGATGACGAGCGGGCGCACCGTCGCGCCGCTCGACGCCACATTCCAGCTCATGGGTGGCGGGCCGCGTGGCTCGATCGGGGCAACCGCAAGCTGGATCGTCGGCATTCTCGCCTGTGTGGCCGTCGCTTTCATGCTGCTCAACGGCCGGACGCAGCGCAAGCGGTTCAAGTTCCCGCTGCGGCCGGTCTGGGCGGAGACCTTGCTTGGCGTTGTCGCCTGCGCCGCCATCCTCGGCGCCGTCTGGATCACCAATTCCTATCCCTGGCCGATCGGCATCGTTCGCCAGTACGCCCAGCGGACCGGCATCACCGTTCCGGAAGGCGGGCTGTTCATCGCCCATGGCATCGCCATACCGGTGCTGATCGCGGTCACTGTCGGCATCGTCATGACCTTCATCACCAGGCGCACCCGTTTCGGCCGCTATGTCTTTGCCATCGGCGGCAATCCGGAAGCGGCGGAACTCGCCGGCATCAACACGCGCTGGGTGACCATGAAGGTGTTCATGATCATGGGCGTGCTGGCCGCGATCAGCGCGGCGATTGCGTCGGCCCGTCTCAATGCGTCGACCAATGCGCTAGGTACGCTGGACGAGTTGCTGGTCATCGCGGCCGCGGTCATCGGCGGTACGTCGCTGGCCGGCGGCTCCGGCACGGTGCTCGGCGCCATGCTGGGCGCGCTTCTGATGCAGTCGTTGCAGTCCGGCATGGTGTTGCTGGGCATCGATTCACCGCTTCAGAGCGTCGTCGTCGGCGCCGTCCTGGTCGTCGCCGTCTGGCTCGATACCGTCTACCGCAAGCGGGTCTGAGCATGATCCCGAGCCGAAGGTCCGCGTCAGTGAAAAGTGGATATCCGTTTTCGGTTCAACACCATGCTCCAGCAAAAACCATAGGGAGGAACGATCATGGCTGACACAACTGCTCCCACGCCGCTGATCGATATGCGCAATATTTCGATTGCCTTTGGCGGCATTCGCGCCGTCGACGATGCGTCGATCGACCTTTTCCCGGGCGAGGTCGTGGCGCTGCTTGGCCACAACGGCGCCGGCAAATCGACGCTGATCAAGATCCTGTCCGGCGCCTACAAGCGCGATTCTGGCCAGATCTTCGTCAATGGCGAGGAGGCTTCGATCTCCAATCCGCGCGACGCCAAGAAATACGGCATCGAGACGATCTACCAGACGCTGGCGCTCGCCGACAATGTCGACGCCGCCGCCAACCTCTTCCTTGGCCGCGAGCTGATGACGGGCTGGGGGACGCTCGACGATGGCGCCATGGAAGCCGAGGCGCGCAAGGTGATGGGCAGGCTCAATCCCCGTTTCCAACGCTTCAAGGAGCCGGTGGTCAAGCTTTCGGGCGGCCAGCGGCAGTCGGTGGCAATCGCGCGCGCCATCCTGTTCAACGCCCGAATCCTGATCATGGATGAGCCGACGGCGGCGCTGGGCCCGCAGGAAACGGCGCAGGTCGGCGAATTGGTCATGCAACTCAAGGCCGACGGTATCGGCATCTTCCTGATCAGCCACGACATCCACGATGTGTTCGAGCTTGCCGACCGCGTCTGCGTGATGAAGAATGGTCGGGTCGTCGGCACGGCGCGCACCAGCGACGTGACCCAGGACGAGGTGCTCGGCATGATCATCCTGGGCAAGTGCCCGCCCGGTGCCATTCCGGGGCCAGGTGCGCTGAAGATCGCCGCGTGAAGCTTCAATAAGCCGGCTAAGTACCTGTCATGTGATGTACCAGCGGTCATCATGGTTTGGCCGCGCCATTGTGTTGACGCGGGGACTTGCCCATAAGATGGGGAACCATGGGCCGTAGCAGCAATTTGAAGAAGTTCTTTCCGATCGTCGCTTTCATCGCCGTCGCGCTGATCAGCCTGACGATGGCGGGATTCGCCTATTTCGCCACGCAGGAAGCGGCGCGCATCAAGTTCGAGGCAACGGCGGACGATGCGCTCAACCGGATCGACAGCCGCATCGACCTGCATCTGTCGCTGCTGCGATCGACCCATGCACTGTTCGAGGCGCGCAATGGCGGCATTTCGCGGGGCGAATTCAGGGCGTTCTTCGAAGCGCTTGGTATCCACGACAATTTTACCGGCCTGCGCGGTATCGGCTTTCTCCGGCTGGTGAGAGCCGGCGACGAGGCA
Organism: Mesorhizobium sp. WSM4813; assembly: GCF_055811555.1. Taxonomy (NCBI): domain Bacteria; kingdom Pseudomonadati; phylum Pseudomonadota; class Alphaproteobacteria; order Hyphomicrobiales; family Phyllobacteriaceae; genus Mesorhizobium; species Mesorhizobium sp. WSM4813. The sequence continues at coordinate 79,161 of NZ_JBVVQU010000007.1, read as the reverse complement.
GCGGTCGAGCGTGCCATCCGGCACGACTATGGCGCCAGCCATGCGATCTATCCGGCTACGACAACGCTGCCATGGCGTACGCCCATCATGCTGTTCGAGCCGCTGGATCCTTCCAATCAATCCGGCATCGGCTACGACATGTTCACCGAACCGGTGCGGCGCGAGGCGATCGAACGGGCGATGGCCGACAACCAGCAGCACGCGAGCGGGCGCGTGCAGCTAGGCCAGGGAACAGGTGCTGCGCAGACCTTCACCGGCTTCCTCGTCTTCGTGCGGCTCAACGTCGAAACCGCCCAGGACGGCATCGATGCGTCCAGATCCTCGACAACAGGTTTTCTTTATGCGGCCTTCCGCTCCCGAGATCTGTTCCAGACCGCGCTCAGCCGGACGCCGCTGCTGCCGGTGAACATCGAAATCTATGACGGCAAGGTGGATGCCGACCATCTTTTGTTCCGGTCGGAAACGCCGCCGACGTCGACCTTCGGTGACAGGCTGGTGGTTTCTCGCGAGATCACCATCGCCGGACGTCCATGGACCGTCCTGTTCAGGCCGACAAGCGCCTTCTCGCAACCCTCCTCGCGCGCCATTCCGGTGATGCTCGGCCTGTTCGGACTGCTGCTCGCGGGAACCATCGCGCTGGTGGCACGCTATCAGGAGCGGGCCTATGACGCGGTCTCGCTGCTTCATGAGACGACGGAAAAGAGCCTGCTCGAAAAAGATCTGATGCTGCAGGAGATGAAGCACCGCATCAAGAACTCGATCACGCGGGTGCTGGCGATCGCGCGCCAGACGGCGTCGCACGCCACCGACGTCCACGAGTTCTCGTCCTCTTTTTCGGCCCGGTTGCAAGCGATGGCGGCTTCCCAGGACATGCTGACGCGCTCGCGCTGGCAGAAGGCCGATCTGGGCGATCTCTTGCGCATCGAGCTTGGCCAGGTGTTCGGCAAGGAGCTTCCCGAGGGGATATTGTCGGGGCCGGAGGTACTGCTCGACGAGACGACGACGCAAGCGCTCGGCCTGACCTTTCACGAACTGGCGACGAACGCGCTGAAATATGGCGAAGCCGGCAATCCGGCCAATACTCGAAAGGGCGACTGGTCGCTCAAGGTCGACTGGTCGGTCGAAGGCCGCTGGCGCGACCGGACGCTGGTTCTCAACTGGCGCGAAGTCGGCCAGAAGAAACTCGAACCACCTGTCAAAACCGGTTTTGGCACCAAGCTGATCGATCTGAACGTCACGCGCGAATTGCGCGGTACGATCAATCGCGATTTTCATGATGGCGGGTTGCGCGTGGAAATCAGGGTTCCACTGTCGGACTGAAACGCTGTCGCAAACGACCGTTTTCGAAGGCGCAAGTAAACAGAGACCGGCTCGTCCGGTCTCCGCGTCTATTGCCTCATGCGTTTGAAACGGATCAGCAGCGAGCCGTAAACAGACGGCCACGGTTGTCGCGGTACTGGCAATAGCCATTGCGCAGGTTGCGCACCAGCAGGCCGGAACCGGCACCGATGGCTGCGCCGACGAGCGCACCCTTGCCGCCGTCAATCAGGCCGCCGGCCAGAGCGCCGACACCGGCGCCGACGCCGACGTCCCGCTCGGTGGTGCTGCAACCGCTGACCGCAATCACGGCAACCATGGCAATAATCATCTTCCGCATAGAGTCACTCCTCGCTTTTGTCCTCACTTGTAGCTCCACCCCTCATTTATCATGCGAAAAAGCGTTTTGCCTGCTCGATTTCATTGTTGGCTAAGAGAATCTTGTTCGGGGCGCGCGCCGTTCGAGGCAACCTCAAAGTTGGAAATCTCCACGGAAGCGTCGAGCGTGCCGCCCGGACGCACATTCCAGACGATCCGGTCGTAATCATCCTCAAGTGCCGGATCGACGGAAAGGCATTTGGCAAGTATGCGCGGAGCCTGACCCTGCACATCACCCAAGACGAAAGAACGCTCGGCATTGCATTCCTGAGCGGTTTCGAAAACGCTCACCGACAAAGGCAGTTCGCGACACTCGGTCATCGTGTTCGAACAGCCGATAACCAGCAGCACTGCAGCGATATGTTCCATGGCGACGGTCCTCTCGCCATAAGAACGGGCCACATCCGCCAAAGTTCCGGCGATGCGGGCTGGCGGCTGATTGGAACAGGTCGACATGAGGCAAGCACAGCGCCGGCCACTTGCGTCCGACGCTCTAGACCAACTGGAACGCGGCGGCCAGGACGACCACTGCAGCCAGCCTGATTGCGGCGAGGCCGGGGGTCGGGAGGGAAGCACGAGGCGACGGCATCGCGGGTGCTTCGATATCTTGAAACCCGCCCATCGAAACGCGTGCGGCGTGTTCTAGCCTATTGATGTCGGCAACCGTCAAAGCCATTCCTCCCGTGCGCCGCAACTGCGATCGAAAACGTCATGCGGAGTGGTGCCCTGGAGAACAACATCGGACGTTATGGTGAACAGATGGTTAAGGTCGGCGGGGCCTAACTCTCTTGGGCTCGGCTGTTGTCCGGTCAATCCGTCTCGAAATTGCCACGAGGAACGACAAGACGGTATTCGAGGCGGTCCCCGGTGATTTCAAGTGTCGCCTTACCGTTCAACGACGCAGGCACGACGCGCTCGAGCGCTACACTGCCAAAACGCTTCTCATTAGGATGATTGTCATTGGCTCCGATGGCTTCGGCCCATGTCAGCGACAGGGCGGTCTCGCCAGCGGAAGCGGCCGTCAGATCGGCCGTCACCTCGACGAATCCGTCGGCTCGCGACAGAGCGCCGTAGCTGACCGAATTGACGGCAAGCTCGTGCATGGCCAAGCCGATATGCAGGGCGGCATTGGGGTTAAGGTACGGATTTGCACCCTGAAAACGCAGGCTGCGCACGGGGTCGGCTCCATAGCGGCCGACCTGGCCGGACACCAGTTCGCGCAGTGCCGCTCCCCGCCAGTTGGACGAGGTCACAAGGTCCTGCGATGAGGCAAGAGACTGCAGACGGCCGCGAAAGCGTGTCAGGAAATCGGTGAGCGTGTCCGAATAACGGCTGGTCTGGGTGGCGATGCTCTGGATAATTGCCAAAAGGTTCTTTGAGCGGTGGCTGACCTCTCGCAGCAGCGTCTTCAGGGTTTGCTCGCGACGTTTCTGCTCGGTTGTTTCGACCATGGTGGTGACAACGCCCTGCACCGCGCCGCCGTCGTCGCGATCCGCGTCTACCCATATTTGGAACCAGCGAACGCCATCGTCGGCGGGAATGCTGAGCTCAAGATGTTCCGGATTGCCGGATGCGACGACGTTGCGTTTGGCCGCACCGATACGCTCCGCCTGCGCCGGCGGCAGGAGGCCGTTATTGTCGGCCGTATCGGAAGCCCATGGCGGACGCATGTTGCGGGCCCAGACGGTTCTCATCTCGCGATCCTGATAGAGAACCGAAATGCCGGCATTGTGCAGCGCATGGAGAAGGGCCCGGCCAAGCTGCATTCCACTCTCACCGGATTGCAGAGCGATGATCTCATTGCTCCGTCCGCTGTCTTTCATGTCTCCGGCTCTGGATTGCATCGGTCGCTTCACCCACCCAATGCAGGCTGAACGGCTGACGGAAAAATGGGTTCCCAAAAGAGGTCCGCCGAACGACGTCCCGCTAAGGACACCGCTCGGCGGTAGCTGGAAACCGCTTGAGGGGTGCGGCTCCCAGTGTTCGATCGCAGTTCACGACGCGCGTTTGAACAAGCCCGCAATAAGCGAGATGATCAGGAAAGCGAGAAAGATGAAAAATAGTATCTGCGCTATACCAGCCGAGGTGCCGGCGATGCCGCCGAAACCAAGAGCGCCTGCAATGATCGCGACGACTAGAAATACGAGCGCCCAGTAAAGCATGATCCATCTCCTTCAAATGGTACGGCAAAAACGTCTTTCTCTGCCGTTTGTTCCACCATTTCCCGAAAAAGACGATCCCTGCAAATCTTTCCGGCCCGAATTGAATCGACATTGCTCAGGGGAAGTTCGAGGCGCAAGTGACGTTTGCCAGCCGCAAGAGGTCAGCATCATTCGATCAGTGGAAAACGGGCGATCTGTCGAACGGGCGGCGAGGGCCGGGCCTGCCCGGTCCTATGCAGCGGCTTTCGCGTGCCGGTCGAAGAACAGCGCCTGGCTGATTAGGGCCTTGACCATGTCCGGATTGAACGGCTTGGTGACGAGGAAGGCCGGCTCCGGCCGCTCGCCGGTTAGGAGGCGCTCGGGAAAGGCGGTGATAAAGATCACCGGCACCGGTGTAGACGACAGGATCTCGTTCACCGCGTCGATGCCCGAACTGCCGTCGGCAAGCTGGATGTCGGCGAGCACCATCTTCGGCCGCGTCTTTGTGAACATTGCCACCGCTTCGGCGTGGGTACGCGCGGTACCGACAACGCGATGGCCCAGACTTTCGACCATTTGCTCGATGTCCATGGCAATCAGCGGCTCGTCCTCGATGATCAGGACATCGGTTTGCACCTGGCGGGAAATCTCGTTGCTGGCCTCGGCAAGAAGGTCGGAAAACTCCTGATCGTCGACGTCGAGAATCTCTGCCGCCTCGTCTTCGCTGAAACCTTCGACGGCGACCAGCAGGAAGGCCTGCCGGGGACGGGGTGAGATGGCGTTCAAATTGGCGGCGGCGCGCTGTTCCCACGCCGACTGCGGGTGTTCTTGCGGAACGCGGATGGCGACCGAGGTGAACAGCCTGGCGAAGACCTTGTAGAGCGCGATGCGGTCGCTTGACGCGTTCGGAAAGATGTCAACGTCGGCGATGATGGCTTCGAGCATCGCGGCGACCAGCGCGTCGCCACTCTCCTGCGATCCGGAAACGGCCCGCGAGAAGCGGCGCAGGAACGGCAGGTGCGGAGCGATGGTTGCGGATAGGCTCATGATGGACGTCTCCCTCTGACGTAATTGCATAGATTGTGGGCCAAGCTGATTACAAGCCCCGAAATAGCCCTGAAAACATAAACGCCGGCTTTACGAAAAAGTTCCGATGCTTTTGGAACTAATGTAAGAGGACGGCGTTTGAGGTCGGGACGGGCAACCAGACAAGGGGACCGCCGGCTTTGCATCGTGTATTGAAGGGCGGCAGGGTGCTGGGAACAAAGGGCGAAATGAGGACATGAGGAAAGATAACACGGCTGGTGCTGCCAACAGGCGCCGGGCTGCTTCCGGCGACCCGCTCGGGCCAAACTCGGAAATCGGCCGCAAACTCAAACAATATTACGACGAGCTGGTCTCCGACAACGTGCCGGATCGCTTCGCCCAATTGCTCAGCCAGTTGGAGCAGGCGCAACCTGCACGGAAAAAGGACTGAGGCATGGCCGCCGTCTCCCAGAGCTTCAAGACGGATCTGCTCGGCTCGATTCCGAGCCTGCGGGCCTTTGCCGTGTCATTGACGCAAAACGCCGACAAGGCCGACGATCTGGTGCAGGAAACGCTGGTGAAGGCATGGGACAAGCATGAAAGCTTCGAGCCAGGCACCAATCTCAAGGCATGGCTGTTCACCATCCTGCGCAACGAATTCTATTCGCAGATGCGCAAGCGCGGCCGCGAGGTGCAGGACAGCGACGGCATCATGACGGCCAGGCTAGCCGTCCATCCGGCTCAGCACGGCCAGCTCGACCTCAAGGATTTTCGTAGCGCGCTCGAGCAATTGCCCGAGGACCAGCGCGAAGCCATCATCCTCATCGGTGCTTCGGGTTTTTCCTACGAGGAGGCCGCCGAGATCTGCGGCTGCGCGGTCGGAACGATCAAGAGCCGCGTCAGCCGCGCCCGCACGCGGCTGCAGGAAATCCTAAAGATTTCCGGCGATGACGAGTTTGGCCCGGATGCGATATCGGCTCAGGTGACGGGGTCGAACGCCGCCTGAATACGGACCATCAAACAAGAGTTCCGCGCCCGCACGCCGCCGCCACCGCCTGCACGAGATCGTCTCCCGAATAGGGCTTGGTGACCAATCTAACATCCGGAAAGGACACCTTGATTTCGTCCATGTCGGAATAGCCCGAGGCGAAGACGAAAGGCACGCCCGATTCGCGCAGCCGCGAAGCGAAATCGAGTGTCGAAGTGCCGCCCAGCATGAGGTCGACGATGGCTGCGTCGAATTGCGAGGCAACGCTCTTCCTATCGATCTCACCGAGATCGCGGGCGATGACCACATCGTCGGCGCCATGGTCGCGGCAAAGCTGCTCGACATCCATGGCGATCAGGAATTCATCCTCCAGAACAAGAATCCGCAATCCATCCAGCAATGGGGGCACGTGGCAATGTCTCCGTGGCGCGCAGGGAACAGGAAGCGCAAGGGATAGAGGAGTGATGTTCCCTATTTGGGTTCCTGTCATTTAATGTTATTTGGCATCCTGTCATTTAAAAAAGACATGCCCGTCGCCGATGGCGTAACCTCGACGCCTGCAGGGCGTTTGCTATCGCCCTCCGGAAAGGGCCCGCTTTCGAAGAGGGATTGAAATGTCTGGCCAGAACGGCCGTTCTTTGTCCACCCGCCGGTATTCATGTGAGAACTGCCCACTGCGGCCGTTGCCGGCGTTCCGGGCATTCGAGAAGCAGGAACTTGTTTTCGTCGACGCACACAAGAAGGGCGAACTGGCCTTCGACAAGGGGGCTACCGTTCTGGTGGAGGGAAGCCACAGCGCCCATCTCTATACGGTGCTGTCGGGTTGGGGTTTCCGCTACAAATTGCTGTCGGATGGCCGCCGCCAGATTCTGAACTATTCCATGCCAGGCGATCTCATCGGTTTGCAGGGCAGCCTGATGGGCGAAATGGAGCATTCCGTCGAAGCGCTGTCGCCGATGCTGCTCTGCGTCTTCGAGCGGGAATCCCTTCCCGAACTTTACCGCAACCATCCGGACCTCGCCTACGACATCACCTGGATCGCCTCGCGAGAGGAGCGCATGCTGGACGAGAGCCTGCTCAGTATCGGCAGACGCACCGCGCTCGAGCGTGCAGCCTATGTCATCGCATTCATCTCCAGCCGCGCCAGAGCGATCGGGCTGAACGGCAGGACGCCCGTGCAGATTCCGATCACGCAGCAGCACCTCGCCGATACGCTCGGCCTGTCGCTGGTCCACACCAACAAGACGATCCGCAAGCTGATGGACCGCAACCTTATCTTCTGGCGCGACGGCGGCTGCGAGGTGGTCGACACCGAAAGGCTCAAGGAACTCGCCCGCTGGGAAGGGTTGAGCGAAGATCGCCGACCGCTGATCTGAGCGGCTACCGGAGACGTGTCGGGCTGGACTCGCCTGCGGAAACACCCTTTCATGGAGTTGTTCCGATTTCGGAACCTTGGGGTTGGGTCGAACGTTTCGACCCGAGCAAACGCAAGGAGTTAAGCAATGGCGACTGCCGCAGGAAAGTCCCCGAACGAAAGCCAGCCGAATTCGGACCTTGAAGCCGACATCAGGCAGCTGAAAGTCGACATTCAGAAACTCACCGAACAGCTGGCCGAGACCGGCCAACATGGGTACGGGGCTGCTCGTCGCGTTGCTACGGAGGGAGTCGAGCAATTGCGCGCCCAAGGCGAAGCAGCGTTTGAAAATATGCGCAGCAACGCCAAGGATCTCGAAGCGCAAGTGGTGGCGAGCGTGCGCGAAAAGCCGGTGACGTCGCTGGCAATCGCGGCAGGCGTCGGCTTTCTGTTCGCGCTTCTCGCGCGCCGCTAAGCCTCAGCCCAGATGGGAATGCTGGCATCGCTGATCACGGGCCTCGCCTCGGGTGAAGCCCTTGTAGTCATGCGCCGCGCGCGCACGGCTGCAATCGTCTATGCGCTCGCAGCGCTTGCAGCACTTTGTGGCGTCGGGTTCCTCGTCGGAGCGGCCTATGTCTGGGTGGCGGGTCGCTTAGGGCCGATGGCAGCCTGCCTTGGTTTCGGCGTCGGCTTCCTGGTGATCGCAGGGCTTCTCCTGCTCTTCCATCAGCTGTCGGCCGGCGCGCGCGCCCGACGCCGGGCGCGGAGGCGCCAAGCCGATATGAAGGCGGTCGGCATCACGGCCGCGCTCGCCGTGCTGCCGGCGCTACTTAAGGGGAAAGGCGGCCTGGGCACCCTACTCGGCCCAGCGATTGCACTCGCCGCCTACGCCATCTACCGCGAGAACGTGAAGCCCGATGCCGACGATCCGGATGCCGGCGAAGCGAAATAGTTCGAAGCGATTCTTCTTGTTGTTTGACCACATCTTATCCGAAAACCGGGCTCCACTTTTCGCTGACGCGGACCTTCGGTTCGGGATCATGGTCGAGCCGTCACTTGGGCAGATCCTCCAGCGGCATCGATATTTCGGCGAACACGCCTTCCGGCCGGAATTCGTGGGTCACTTCGCTGGAGATGACCTTGGCCAGGCTGCGGCGGATCAGGATCGAGCCGAAGCCGTGGCGTTCGGGCGAGGCAACTTCTGGCCCGCCGCTTTCGCGCCAGGTCAGCACCAGGCGCCGTGCGCCTTTCCGGCCCTGTGCCCGCCAGTCGAGATCGACCTTGCCCGAAGCCGCCGATAGCGCTCCGTGTTGCAGCGCGTTGCTGGCCAGTTCATGCAAGATCAGGCCGAGCCCGACCGCCTGGTCGGGCGAAAGCAGCAGATCGGCGCCTGAGATCGTCATGCGCGGCTGTTCGGCGGTGTCGAACGGCTTCACCTCGATCTGCACGAGTTCGCGAATGCCGATACCGCGCCACTCGCGGTCGGACAGCAGGCTGTGGGCGGCGCCCAGCGCCTGAAGCCTGGCGCTGAAGGCTTCGAGGAACTCGCTCGGCTGGCGGGCATGGCGAACGGTCTGCGTCGCCAGCGCCTGCACTGTCGCCAGCGTGTTCTTGACGCGATGGTTCAGCTCGCGCAGCAAGAGCCGTTGCCGCTCGTCGCCCAGCTTGCGTTCGGTGATGTCGTAATTGACGCCGAAGATCAGCGTAGGCTTGCCGTCGCCGTCGCGCTCGATGACACGGCCGCGCGTCGCGAGCCAGCGCGGCGGAGTGAAGCCTTTGACGCGATATTCGCCAAAATAGTCGTCGCCGCCGGTCAGCGCGTCACGAAAGCGCGTCTCGGTTTGGTAGACATCACGCGGGTCGATGGCGGCAAGGATATCGCGCGCCCTCAGCCGGTTCGAGCTCGGCAGGCCGAACAGCTCGGATAACCGGACATCGCATTCGATCACATCTGTGTGGATATCCCATGCCCAGCTTGCGAGCGAGGCGGCATCGAGCGCTATGCCGCGCCGCTTTTCCTCGCGCGCCAGCGCTGCAGCGATGCTGGCGCCGTTGCGGGTGGCGTCCTTCAATGCGAACAGGCTGGCAGCGAGACTGGCGAGCGCCGTCAATTGTTCGAGCTGGGCGGCAGACGGGGACGCGCGCGGCTTCCGGTCGAGCACGCAGAGCGTGCCGATCCGGGCGCCTGCCACTACAATCGCCGCAGCCGCATAGAAACGGACATGGTGCTCGCCAGTGACCAGCGGGCTGGCGTTGAAACGTGGATCCGTGGTCGCATCGGTCACCACCATCGGCTCGTCGCCGGCGGCAATGGCATGGGCGCAGAAAGATGCATCGGTCGCGGCCTCGGCCTCATCTAGACCGACACCGGACTTGAACCATTGCCGCTCGACATCGACCAGCGTCACCAGCGCGATGGGCGCTTGCATGACCGCGGCGGCAAGACCGCTGATATGGTCGAAGTCAGGATCGGCCGCCGTGTCCATTGCATCGAGACCGTGCAGTACTGCAAGCCGATCCTGCGCCCTTACCACGTTAATGACATCGACCGGCAGATTCGGCGTTTTCTCTACCCCGCTATCCACAAGGCCCCCAAGAGCATCGGCTTGCAGCCATTCGCGCCAGGCCCAGTTGCCTGGCTCTGAAACCGGAACCTTCGCCTTGAGGAACCGTTACCCAACCACATTTTGCCAGCCGCGCCCGCCAGCGCCAATCGACATGGAGGCCGATCATGCCCAGGATCGTTCCTGAAGACAAAGCCCGCCAGGGACGCTGGGGATGGCACACTTTCCGTATCTTGATCGCCGCGCTGCTTTTGGCGTTTATCGCCTGGGGCATCGCGGAGATTTACGGCAACATGATAGACAAGACGTCGACAACCGAACAGGGCGAGATTCCCAAAGGCTGAAGCCTTCTGATCGACTGTGCCGGGCTGCATCAAGCTGCCTCCGCTTGGACGGCGCGCGCCGGGACGAGAACCTTTAGCGCGCCAGGATGAATTTCGACCGTGGTTTCGCGATCAAGCCCGACCAGTTCGCCGTCTATGACGGCGCGAAGTTTCTTTGCGGAGTGGACTTTCAAAATGACCCGGTCGGCTTGGTGGATTTCGACGCGCTCACTGTCGCGCCATTTACCGCGCGCCACGTCGAAGAGGAACCTGACCAGTTCACCACGCCGCCGCGCCACCGTGACATAGATGCCGAGGACGCCGCCGGCGGGATTGTCGGCATAGGGCAGATGACCCTCACCGAACAGATTGTTGGTGATGCCGATGCCGGTGGTGCGCGTAACGATCTCGGCTTCGCCGATGGTCAGCGTCACCTTCATTGCCGACGGGTTGTTGATCGCCGCCCAGGCAGCCTTCACCGAGGCCCGCATCTTTCCTAACCGCGAGCCAAACTCCATGGTCTGGCGAAGCTGAACCATCCTGGCATGCATGCCGATCGAGAACTGATGCACGAATGGCTTTCCGTTGGCGGTTGCCATATCGACTGCGATCACCTCGCCGTCGGCAAAAGATTTCACGGCCGCGTCAAGGGTTTGTGGAATGCCGAGCCCACGGGCGAACAGGTTCATCGTGCCAGCCGGTAAAATGGCAAGTGCTTTCTTCCTGCCCATCAACCGAGCCGCCGCAGCCGAAATAGTGCCGTCGCCGCCACCGGCCAGCACAATGTCGGCGCTGTGCTTCGAAGCGATGCGGTCCAGCGTCGCGACGATATCCTTGCCGGCAACGATGTCGATATCGATGGTATGACCTGCTGCCTCCAACGTCTGGCGCATCCGGTCCGTGAAGGCGGAAAGATCAATCGTGCGCAAAGTGCCGCCCTCCTGGTTCAGCACCGCCGCAAATCGCATCCCCCCGCTCCGTTTTTTCTTGGCAGCCATTGGATAATCATCGGCCAGAACACACCCAGCCATAGGCTGGAACGGGGCGGCTGAAAAAAAGTTCCGCAGCTCTGACGAATATACAGGAGCGAATCTCCACCCGCCGAACGCATGGTTGGGCGCGATTCGGGTGGTTTTTGCACGACACTCGCAATGGTGTCGGAACAACCGCGCGGTCACGACGTTGTGAATGTGTGACGCCGCGACCGATCTCCCATGCTCGCGGCCCCAACGAGATATACGCGAGGAGTATTACGATGATCCGCACCCTTTTGACCACCACCGCGCTCGCAGCGCTGATTGCGACCGGTGCATATGCGCAGACGGCCACAACCCCGGCCCCAACGCAAGACCCGGCAGTCCAGGATACCGCCCCGGCGACCCCTGTTGCCCGCGCCGAGGGTAGCCTAGTGACGAATATCATTGGGGAATCGGTCTATAATGGCACAGGCGACGATGCCGAGAATATCGGTGAGGTCAGTGATGTCGTCTTCGATGAAAACGGTCAGGCGAAATCCGTCGTCATCGGCGTCGGCGGCTTTCTTGGTGTTGGCGCCAAGAACGTGGCTTTCGACTACAACAAGCTGGAATGGGCCGAACGGAATGGCGACCGCTGGCTGATTGCCCAAACCACAAAGGATGAGTTGACGGCTCAGCCGGACTTCGACCGTGACGCTTACGATCCGGCTCCTGCGGCCAATGACACCACGGCTACGGCTCCTGCCGCCCCTTCCGGCTCGACGGATACCACCGCACAGAATGCTCCGGCTGCTCCCGCCGATAGCACCGCAGCTCCCGCCGAACCTGGGAAGCGTGCCGACGGTAATCTTGCCACCAATATCATCGGCGAAACCGTCTACAACGGCACCGGCGACGATGCTCAAAATATCGGCGACGTAAACGACATCGTCTTGGCCAAGGATGGCAAGGCCGAGTCGCTGATCATTGGCGTCGGCGGCTTCCTTGAGGTTGGCGAAAAGAATGTCGCCTTCGAGTTCGATAAGGCCAAGTGGGCGGAAAGGGACGGCGATCGCTGGCTGGTGGCCGAGACCACGAAGGAAGACTTGGAGGCGTTGCCGGAGTTCAACCGCGAACCCTATGATCCCGCCCCGGCGACAACCGCATCGAATGACGCTGCGGCGCCGGCGCCAGTGACAACCACCCCTGCTGTCGATGCGGCCCCAGCCCCGGCGGAGAAGACTGCGGAAGCCCCGGCGGCAACCCCTGACACCGCTGCTCCGGCTCCAATGGACAAGACAGCCGAGGCTCCGGCTCCAGCCCCGGCCGACAAGATGGCGCAGGCCCCGGCAACAACGCCTGACCCCGCTGCTCCAGCACCGGCGGACAAGACAGCCGAGGCTCCGGCTGCAGCAACGCCTGACGCAACCCCTGACCAGACGCAGACCGCGGCGATCGACAAATCGGCGCTGACCGAAATGCCGATCAACGAAATCCGGTCCGAAGATTTGGTTGGAACCACCGTCTACGGCGCCAATGATGTCAACGTCGGTGAGATTGGCGACGTCGTGCTGACGGGCGACAAGAAGGTCGACGCCGTCATCATAGATGTCGGCGGTTTCCTCGGCGTTGGCGAGAAGGAAGTGGCAATCGGCATGGACAATCTTAAGTTCATGACCGACAAGGATGGCAACCGCTATCTCTACACGAACTTCACCAAGGAGCAGCTCGAGGCGCAGGTCGCCTATGACAAGGGCACCTATACGCAAAAACGCGACGAACAGCGTATGATCATGCGCTAAGCCCTATTGATTGATCCCGAAAGGCCCGCGCCGGCGACGGCGCGGGCCTTTTTTATGACTGGAAAGTTGGCAGGCCTGCGACGTGGCCGGCAACGCCATGGTCGGTCAGTTCGGCAAGCGCCAGCGACTGATCGAGATGTTCGGCCCGCCAGGCAAGCAGCCTTTCGGCAAGCTCCAGCCGGACCGGCAGATAGGCCGGATCGGCCGCGACATTGGTTAGTTCGTCTCGATCCTGCTCCAGGTCGAACAGCAGCGGCGGCAGGCCGCCGCCGAAATGTACATATTTGAATTGTTTCGTGCGGATGACGGCCAAATTGCACTGGCGCGGACCGATGCCGAAATGGCGCTCGGCATCACCTTCGGCAATCGAGCGGAAATCGAATTCCCAATGCGCGGCCTCGCGCCAGTCCCCCGGCTCTCCGGCGTCCAGGAACGGCCTCAGCGATCGTCCGTCGAGATGCGGCGGGGTTTCCTCGCCAAGCAGGGCAAGCAATGTCGGCGCTATGTCCACCGCCTCAGTGAAGTGGTCGACGCTGGCGCCGGCCGCATTGCGGCGACGCGGGTCGCGGATGATCAGCGGAATATGATAACTGCCGTCGAAGAAGCCGCCCTTGCCCAGCATGTAATGGTCGCCCATCATCTCGGCATGATCGGAGGTCAGCACGACGATGGTGTCATCCCATGCACCCGCCGCCTTGACCGCCTGCCAGATGCGGCCAAGCTGTGCGTCAACCTCCGCGATCATGCCGTAATAGAGCGCGCGGATGCGGCCAAAATTGTCGTCGCCCCAGTCGCGCACCTTGCCCTCGGCGCCGGGGCGAAAATTCGAACGCTCCTGCAGGTCAAGGTTATAGGCAAGGTAGGGGTGGCTCCGCGCCTCGGCCTGCCAGCTCGCGGCGCGGCGGAAGGCCGGGCCCTCGGCGGGATCGTACATCCTGTTGTAAGGCTCCGGCACGATGAAGGGCGGATGCGGGCTGAGGAAGGAAAGATGCGCGAACCACGGTGTATCGCGCTCCTGTTCGTCAAGCCAGCGGGCGAATTCGCCGGTCAGGAAAGCGGTTGGGGTTTCGTCCTTCGCGTAGACGGGCGGTGCGCTTGTCACCGCGCCGTCGGTCCTGGCTCCAATCTCGTCCGCTGGGCGATGGATGTCGGGAAAACCGGCGCTGCTATCGATGCCGCGCGCCTTGAGCCACGACAGCCACGGTTTCTGGTGCTCCGGCAGGAGTTGGCGCACGGTGAAGCCCGGCAGCACGCCTTCGTAGCTTTTCAGCCGCGGGTCGCCCGGCGCCAGCGTGCGCGGATCGGGCGATACGTCGGTGTAGCCGAACAGCGTCGGATCATAGCCAAAACTGCGTGCCGAGAGCGCGATGTTGCCGTGGCGGGCGTCGAGCGGCGTGCCGTTGCGGCAGACGCGGTTGTTCATCTGGTAGAGGCCGGTGTAGAGGCAGGCGCGCGCCGGCGAGCAGGGCGCCGCCCCGCCATAATGCTGTCGAAACAGCACACCCTCGGCGGCAAGCGCGTCGGCATTCGGCGTCCGCACCACCTTGTGGCCTGCCGCCGACAGGCAGTCGCCCCGCCACTGGTCGCAGGTGATCAGGAGAACATTCGGGCGTCTGTCTTTTCTGACCAATGCTGTATCCTTCATCGAAAGCGTGCCGCTCATGGAGCCGAATTTTTGTGGCGACGCAAGCCTCAGGTGTTCGCCAAATGGTGAACAAAGGCCGCCATATTGTTCACTCATAGAGCACAGTCCATTCTGTGTTTGCGGCCTTTGCCGCCGGCTGGCGGGTTCTCATATTGGCGTGGACCGCGGCATGGGCCGCGCACGAGAAGGAAAGGAGCAGGAAAAATGCTCGACCAGATCAAAGGCCTGCATCACGTCACCTCGATGGCCAGGGACGCGCGCCAGAACAATGAGTTCTTCACCAAAAAGCTCGGCCTGCGCCGGGTCAAGAAAACCGTCAATTTCGACGCGCCGGATGTCTACCATCTCTACTATGCCGACGAGCTCGGCACGCCCGGTTCGGTGATGACCTATTTTCCGTTCCCCAACATCGGCAAGAGCCGCCACGGCGTTGGCGAAGTAGGCACCACGGTCTATTCGGTGCCCCAGGGCACGCTCGCCTATTGGGAAGAGCGTTTTGCCGATGAGGGCGTCACGGGGCTGTCGCACGAAGAGAGCTTCGGCGAGAAGCGCCTTGGCTTCGCCGGTCCCGATGATGACGGGTTTGCGCTGGTCGAGAACAAGGCCGACACCCGTACGCCGTGGGCTAAGGGCGATGTTCCCTCCGACAAGGCGATCCGCGGCTTTCACTCGGTGTCGCTCAGGCTGAAGGATGGCGGCGCCACAGAAGAGCTGCTAAAATTCATGGGCTATGAGGAAGTCGACACGTCCGGCACTGTAAAAAGGCTGGCGCTGAAGAACGGCAACGGCGCCAATATCATCGATATCGAATCGCTGCCGGGCGCCGCTTTTGCCGATCTCGGCGCCGGCTCCGTCCACCACGTCGCCTTCGCTGTCGAAAACCGCGCCAAGCAGCTCGAAGTGCGCAAGGCGCTGATGGACACCGGTTACCAGGTGACGCCGGTGATCGACCGCGATTATTTCTGGGCGGTCTATTTCCGCACGCCGGGCGGCGTGCTGTTCGAAGTCGCCACCAACGAGCCGGGCTTCGCCCGCGACGAGGACACCGCCCATCTCGGCGAGGCGCTGAAGCTGCCGTCGCAGCACCAGCATCTGAGGCCCTATGTTGAGCAACATTTGCAAAAGCTGGAAGACTGAGGACACGGCCATGAGCAAGGACGCTTACATCTACAAAGCACTGCCCGGTTCGCCCGATGGATCGCTGTTCTTCGTCTTCCACGGCACGGGGGCCGACGAGAGTCAGCTTCTGTCGCTCGGGCGCGATCTCGCGCCGCAGGCGACTATCGTCTCGCCGCGCGGCGATGTCTCGGAACACGGTGCCGCGCGCTTTTTCCGTCGCACCGGCGAGGGCGTCTACGACATGGACGATCTGGCGCGGGCGACGGACAAGATGGTTGGCTTCGTCAAGGCGCATGTCGAGTCAACAAGCCCCTCGTCGGTGCTTGGCCTCGGCTATTCCAACGGCGCCAACATCCTGGCCTCGGTGCTGTTCGCGGCGCCGTCTCTGTTCGATGCGGCGGTGCTGATGCATCCCCTGATCCCGTTCGAGCCGGAGGTGAAGGGCAGCCTTGCCGGCCGCCGCATCCTGGTCACCGCAGGCAGGCGCGATCCGATCTGTCCGCCCAACCTGACGTCGCGGCTGGAGGCCTATTTGCGCGCCGATGGCGCCGATGTCACAGTGGAGTGGCACGACGGCGGCCATGAGGTGCAGTCGAACGAGATCGAAGCGGCGCGGCAATTCCTGTCCGCTACGCCGATAGAGGGAGCGTAGCAATGCTTGACCAATTGCCGGAGATCGAACTGGAGGATCGCGGTTCCAAGGGCCGTTATCTCTTGCGCGGGCCTGATGGCACCGAGGCGGAGATGACCTTCACCAAGATCGGCGAGCACCAGATCATCATCGACCACACCGAGGTGCCGGATGCGTTTCGTGGCCAGGGCGCCGGGCTTCGCCTCGTTACCCGAGCTGTCGAGGACGCGCGCGCGGCGGGCAAGAAGATCATCCCGCTTTGTCCGTTCGCCAACGCCCAGTTCCATCGTCACAAGGAATGGGCCGACGTGCTGAAGCAATAGCGCTGGGTCCTACCCACAGGCCTCGGCACGCGATGACGGTTGAGGACGGGCAGCCACAAGAGCATGCATCGCTGTGGCATTTGCGCAGATCGCCTGTCTTGCCTAGTGGGTTGTCTTGCCTAGTGGGTATTGCCTTGCCTAAGTAGGTATATTGCCCGACCAATCGAACTGATGATCCCTTTATGACCGAAACCGACCTCGTTCCCGTCTTCGACGGCCACAACGATACGCTGCTCAGGCTCTATCAGTCGAAGGACGCGGATGTCGAGAAGCTGTTCATCGAGGGAACGCAGGGCGGCCACATTGACCTGCCGCGCGCGAAGAAGGGTGGCTTTGCCGGCGGCATGTTCGCGATCTTCCCGCCGCCGGCTGAGAAATCCAGGCGCAGCGCGGTGCCGCCGGCACCCAGCGACAACGAGCCGTTGCCGCCAGAACTCTCCCGGTCCGACGCACTCGATTCCACCATCGCCATGGCCTCGATCCTGTTCAGGCTGGAACGAGCGTGGGCGCTTACCGTCTGCCGCAGCGCCGGCGACGTGCGAAATGCGATGGCGCAAGGGTCGATCGCGGCGGTGTTCCACATCGAAGGCGTCGAGGCGATCGACCCCGAACTGACGATGCTCGACGTTCTGCATGCGGCCGGCTTGCGCTCGCTCGGCATCGTCTGGAGCCGCCCGAACGCTTTTGGCCACGGCGTGCCGTTCCGTTTCCCGTCGACGCCCGACACCGGACCTGGCCTGACCGATGCCGGCAAGACACTGGTCAAGGCCTGCAACCAGCTCGGCATCATGGTCGATCTTTCGCACCTCAACGAAAAAGGGTTTCGCGACGTCGCCGAGATCAGTGACGCACCGCTGGTCGCGACGCACTCGAACGTGCATGCGATCTGCGGCCATTCCCGTAACCTCACCGACTGGCAGCTCGGCGCGATCCGCGAGACGGGCGGTATGGTCGGGCTGAATTTCGCCACCGGGTTCTTGCGTGAAGACGGCAGGATGAATGCCGATACCAGTCTCGACATTATGGTGCGCCATGTCGATTCGCTGCTGCAGGCGCTGGGCGAAGACGGTGTCGGCCTCGGGTCCGATTTTGACGGCGCCATGATCCCGGCTGTGATCGGCGACGTCACCGGCCTGCCGAAGCTGCTCGATGCGTTTGCTGCGCGCGGCTTCGGTCGCGCGCTGATCGAAAAGATCGCCTATCGCAACTGGATCAACGTGCTTGAAAAGACCATCGGGTAGGCCTGTGATATTCAGGTGAGGCCGGCCTGCAACGATGGCTTCCTGCGCTTCCGGTGCTCACGTACTTAAGTACGCTCCGCTCTGGTTCTCGGAAACCATCGTTTTCGACTCGGCCTGACCTGAATCTCAACAGGCCTAGGTGGAATTGCTAGCCGCCCATGCGCTTCAGCCAATCCTGGCCGACGCCACGGTCGCGGATGATCCGCAGCGGATCCGTCGAATCCAGCCTGGCGCAGATGCGGTAAACTTCCAGCGTCTCGGCATTTATCTCGCCGCGCCTGTAGAAGAACATGGCGGCTGCGTAGCGGGTGCGGCCTGACCATTTTTCGCCGAGCGGCGTGTTGACCAGTTCCCACTGCTCGCGGACTTCTGCATCGACGTCGTGCTTGTCTGCCTCATCCATCATGATCAGAAATCCGCCGGCGGATTGGCGGTGCGGCGGTCGAGCTTGATGAAGGGTCGCTGCACCACCTTGGCCCGCTTCATCAGCTTCTGGTACTGCAATTCGCGCATGGCGTAGATCTCGACCCAGAGGTCGTCGACGATGGTATCGCCGAACGGCCGCGCCAGCGAGGCGATGGCGATATTGCGCTTGGCCATCGGCGACCACATGGCGGCGCTGACCAGCCCGACCTCCTGACTTTTCCTGTAGTAGACGACGGCATGCTCGGCCGGAATGTTGCCCTCGATCTCCAGCCCGACCAGCACATGGCGAAGACGCTTCCTCGCCCGCGCGTCGACGATGGCGCGGCGGCCATTGAAGTGACCCTTTTCCAAGTCGATCATGAAGCCGAGGCCGATCTCGTCCGGCATGCGTAAGCGGTCGGCGCGGATGGCATGCTCGGACGTTGTGAAATCCGCATTGGCGACGATCAGCCCGGCTTCGAGCCGGGCGCGGTTGAGCGCCGTATAGCCGATGGCGCGGATGCCGCGCAGTTCGCTGGCCAGCATCAGCCGATCCCAGAGGCTGAGCGCCTTATCGGCCGGTGCGAACAGTTCGTAGCCGAGATCGCCGGTGAAACCGGTGCGCGAAATAGTGACCGTGTCACCATCATGCGGGAACTCGGCAAGGTCGAAGACCCTGAGTCTTTCGACGCCGGCAAAACCGGCATCGCGCAGCACGGCGAAGGCGGTCGGTCCCTGCAGCGCCAGGCAGGCGACGGCTTCGGTCTCTTCTTCGACAGCCACGTCGAACCCAATCGCGCTGTTGAGGAGCCACGGCAGATGCCGCTCTTGCGAGCACAGCCGGAACCGTGCCGGCGACAGGCGGAACAGCGTGCCGTCGTCGAGGACGAAACCCTCGTCATCGCACCAGGCGGTGTAGTGGACGCGGCCGGGTTTCAGCTTGCTCACGTCGCGCAACGTGATTCGGTTGAGGAAGGGCTCGGCGTCCGGCCCGGCGATGCGATATTTCGTCATCGGCGAGATGTCGAACAGCGCGGCCTGGCTGCGGATCGCGAAATATTCGAGCTCCTCGTCCCACAGCGAATGTGGAGCGCGGTAGCCGGCCCAATTGTACCAGTCATTGGTCCTGGCCAGCGCATCGATGCGCGGCTGAAACGGCGTGCCGAGCCGCAAGGTGCGGAAATGGGATTGTGCTGTGGTACGGGAGGTCGATGGGTCGATGCTCGATTGATGGTTCATGACGGCGTTCCTTCGCGCCCCCCTCTGTCCTGCCGGACATCTCCCCCACAAGGGGGGAGATTGGCTGGCACCGGGAATTTCGCCAATCGCCAACGTTGCAAAAGGAGAGCCGGCCGTGCGGCCAGCCGATCTCCCCCCAAGTGGGGGAGATGTCCGGCAGGACAGAGGGGGGCGCCGCAGAGTTCGGCCTTAGCCGATTGGATGTTCATATCCTACCCTTTCATCGCGATGATGCGTTTGGCGGCATTCAAGCCGGGCGCGCCGGACACGCCGCCGCCCGGATGCGAGCCGGCGCCGGCGAGGAACAACCCGTCGATCGGCGTGTCGTAGCCCGACCAGCCGGAGACGGGGCGCGACATCAGCATTTGGTCGGCCTGCAGTTCGCCGTGATGCCAGTGACCGCCCGGCATCCGGTAGCGCGCCTCGATGTCGGCCGGCGTCAGCAGCTCGGCATGGCGAACTGTCTTGCCGATTCCCGGCGCATAGACTTCCAATTGAGCCATGATCGCCTTGAGGAATTTCGCCCTGCCGGCGCTCCAGCCCTGTTTCAGCGCATAGGGTGCATATTGCACCACCGCAGACAGCACGCAGGCGCCATCCGGCGCCAGCGACGGGTCGGCAAGGCTGGGCAGCGTGATCTCCATCACCGGTTCGGGCGAGAACTCGCCGTACTTCGCTGGGTTGAAGGCGCGCTCGACATGGTCGGGCGAGGGCGCGATCACCAGACGGCCCTTGTGGCCGGCGGCATCGGCGCCGGCGAATTGCGGCGGCCGGTCGAGCGCCAGATTGAGCTTCGCCGCATCGCCCTTCGTGCGGATATTCCTGACCTTCCGAACAAAGCCGGTGTCGATCTCGCGCGATCCGACAAGTTCGAGGAGAGTGATTGCCGGGTTGATAGCGGAGACGATCGTCTTGGCACGAAGCATCTCGCCGCTGTCGAGCACAACGCCGGCGGCGCAGCCATTCTCGACGATGATCCTTGCCACCGGAGTCGCCCTGCGGATGGTCACCCCTGCCTTTTCCGCCGCTACGCTGATGGCTGAAATGACCGCGCCCATGCCGCCTTTCGGCAGTACCTGCGCGCCGGCAGTGCCGCCTGCCTCGCCTGCCAGCCGATAATATAGACCGAGCAGCGAGGTCGGCGAGCGCGGGCCGAGATGGCTGCCGAGCGTGGCATCGAAGGCGAGCAGGCCCTTCAGCCGATCGTCGGCAAGCTGCTCGTCGAGCAGGTCGGCAACGTTCATCAACAGCACGCGCAGGAAGTCGCGCATGTCCTCCTTGCCGAGCTTCTTCAACGCCAGGGCGGTCTGGCCGAGCGATACCGTCTCAAGCAGCGACATGCCGCTGAGCTCGGGCGGGCGGCGCGCAAGGAACGGCTTCAGGATGCCGGCATAGCGCAGCAGTTGCGTGCGCAGTTCCTTCCAGGCGGTCTGCTCGGTGGAGCCGGCGCCGGTCAGCACCTCGCCATAGGCGCCATGCAGGACAAGCGGTGGGCTGTCCTTCGACAGTGCCACCGACGGCACGAAATCGCCGCGCGCAATGTCCAGCCCGTGCCTTTCCAGCTCCAGCGTCTTCACCACATCGGGATGCAAGCGGTTCAGCAGATGGGCCATCGACGAGACGCGAAAGCCCGGTGCGAACTCCTCGGTGCGGGCCGCACCGCCGACATCCGCGGCAGCTTCCAGGACCAGCACCTTGCGGCCGCTCTTGGCCAGGACAGCGGCCGAGACAAGGCCGTTGTGGCCACCGCCAATAACGATTGCGTCAAATGACGTCATGGGCCAGGCTCATATGCTTAGTCGGCTTGGCAAGATCGCGCAGGATTTCGGCCGCCGCATTGCGGCCAGGCGCGCCCATGACGCCGCCGCCGGGATGGGTCGAAGAGCCGCACATATAGAGCCCAGCGACCGGCGAGCGGTATTGCGCGTAGCCCGGCACCGGCCGGTTGAACAGAAGTTGATCGAAGGTCAGTTCGCCCTGGAAGATATTGCCTTCGGTGAGGCCGACCTCAGCCTCGATCTCGCGCGGCGTGCGCACCTCCATATGGACGATGCGGTCGCGAAAACCCGGCGAATAGTCCGATATCTGGGCGATCACGCTTTCGGCGAAACCATCGCTGTCGGCGTCGGTCCAGTCGCGGCCGTTCACCTTCGGTGGCGCATACTGCACGAAGCAGCTCATGAAATGCTTGCCTGATGGAGCCATGGTCGGATCGAGCGTCGTCGGGATCACCATGTCGAGGAACGGGTCGGCCGACCAGCGCCCGGCCTTCCAGTCGTCATAGGCGCGTTCCATGCGTTCCATCGAATCGGTGAAATGCATGTCGCCGCGATAGACCGGCGAATCCTTCGGCAGCGCCGGGAATTCTGGCAGTGAATCCAGCGCGATATTGACCTTGCCCGACGAGCCGCGGATCTTAAAATTCCTGACCCGGCGCAGGAAGAGGTCCGGCAGTTCCTTTTCCTCGACCAGTTTGAGGAAGGTGCGTTTCACGTCGGCATTGGAGACGACGAGTTTGCCGGGGATTTCTTCGCCGCCGGCCAGCACCACACCCCTGGCCTTGCCGCGCTGGACCAAAACACGATCGACTTCGGCGCCGGTGCGGATGGTGCCGCCGGACGACTGGAAAGAGGCGGCGAGTGCCTTGGTGACCGCGCCCATGCCGCCTCGCGCATAGCCCCAGGCGCCGACCGAGCCGTCGACCTCGCCCATATAGTGGTGCAGCAGCACGTAGGCGGTGCCCGGCGACATCGGGCCGAGCGCAGTGCCGATAATGCCGGACAGCGCGAAATTCGCCTTGATGACGTCGGTCTCGAAATACTCGTCGAGGAAGTCCGAGATCGACATGGTCCAGAAGCGCAGCGTCAGCGCCATTTCCTCAGGCGTAAGTCCGGCGAACTTTTTGCCCAGATAGAGAAGCTCACCGAGATCGCGTGGCCGAAAACTGGTCGGATCGGGCGCGGTGCGCATCAGCAGCGGCTGGATGAAGCGACATTGCCGCGTCACGTCGCGGGCGTAACGGTCATAGGCTTCGGCGTCGCGTCTGGAAAAACGGGCGAATTCGCGCCGGTGAGCATCGTGGTCGCGGTAGTTGGCGAGATAGTCGCCATCCCTGGTGAATACCGCGCCGCCCTCATAGGAGATCACCTGCAGGCCGAAGCGCGGCAGTTCAAGGTCGCGCATGATCTCGGGACGGAACAGGGAGCAGACATAGGAGCAATTGGAATAGAGGAAGCCGGGCGTCAATTCCCTGCTGGTGGCGGCGCCGCCGACCCAGCCGTTCTTCTCGACGACCAGCACGTCGAGCCCGGCGCGCTGCAGGTAGCAGGCGTTGACCAGGCCATTGTGCCCGCCGCCGATGACGATCGCATCCCAGGATTTCATTCCGGTCCAATCTTCTTTTTGCCCGACATTTTGCGTGATCCGTCCCTGAATGCGCGGAATTTCGCACGACAGCCACCATTCTGTCTAGCCATATTGAATGAATGTTCAACAAATGATGTTGCGTTTTCCCATTTATGCGGTAGGCTTTGCCGGCAATCGAGAATGGGCATTCGGCAGTTGGAACTGAGGTCTGATGATCGAAACGGCGGACGCCGAGCCGGAATATGACGATACCGCCATCCGCTTCCTCGAGGCGCTGTGGGGCGACGGCTACCTGTCCCCGGGCGGGCCGGACGAGGTCGACCGGGTGGTCGAAGGACTTGCGCTCGAGGGCAAGACGATCCTCGACATAGGCTGCGGCTCGGGTGGCGTCACGCTGCATCTGCTCGAGCGCCATGGCGCTGCCCACGTTACAGGCCTCGATGTGGAGCGGCCGGTGATCGAGAAGGCAAGGCAAAGGGCGGCCGCACGCGGGCTCCCCGATCGCGCCAATTTCGTTCAGACGCCGCCCCGGCCGCTGCCCTTCACTGATGCTTCCTTCGACGTGATCTTCTCCAAGGATGCGTTGCTGCATGTGTCCGACAAGGATGCCGTGTTTGCCGAGATCTTCCGTGTGCTGAAGCCCGGCGGTGTCTTCGCCGCCTCGAACTGGATGATCTCGCATGACGGCGAGCCGTCGCCCGAGATGAAGGCCTATGTCGCCGCGGAAGGCACCATGGCGTCGCCGGCCCGCTATGCCGAGGCGATGCGCCGGGCAGGCTTTGCCGACGTCAAGGTGCGTGACCGCAATGCCTGGTATCGCGAGGTCGCACGGGAGGAACTGAAACGTCTCAAGGGCCCGCTCTACCCGGCGGTTGCGGCTGCGGTCGGTGCCGCCTATGTCGACAAGAACATTCGAACCTGGGAAGCCATGCAGAAGGTTCTTGACAGCGGCGAGCACCGTCCCACTCATCTTCGCGGTCGAAAGCCGGTTGGATAGCCGGCGATGCTGGAGACCATCACGCCCATGAAGACAGCCGAGCCCAGGGAGGCCCTCCTTGAATCAGCGCGGAAAACCGAAACTGAAAAGCGCGGTCGCAAGGCGTCGAAGGAAGTCAGGCAGCTGCAGCTGATCGAGGCGACAATCGATTCGCTGGCCAAGCGCGGCTATTCAGAGACGACGATGGCCGATGTCGCCGATGGCGCCGGCCTGTCGCGCGGGATCGTCAACTTCCACTTCGAGAGCAAGGAGAAGCTGCTCGTCGCCACGCTGCAATACATGGCCGACGAATATGCCGCGCACTGGCGCGCAGCCCTCACCAAGGCTGGCGACGATCCTGCCCGCCAGTTGCGGGCTCTGGTTGCGGCCGATTTCGATCGCTCGATCTGTAACAAGCGCAAGCTGGCCGCCTGGTGCGCCTTCTGGGGTGAGGCCAAGTCGCGTCCGACCTATCAGGCGTTGTGCGGCGCGCGCGATGCGGCTTACCAGAAGATATTCATCGGCCTTTGCGCGACACTTAAGGAGAGTGGCGGCTATGCCTTCGAGCCGCAGGTCATGGCGCTGGCGCTCAGTGCCATGCTGGAGGGGCTGTGGCTGCGGCTGATGATGGGCACCGAGGACGTCACCCGCGAAACCGCGCTGCAGGCGGCGAACGAATTCCTGTCGGCGGCATTTCCAAAACATTATCCGTGGCCAGCAGCCGGCGGCGTCAAGACGGCATGAAAATCAAAAAAAGAGGATGGAAAAGCAATGAAGCACATCACCCGACGTCTGACGCTGACATTGGCACTGGCCGGGACGCTGGCAGCCTCGGTCGCAGCGCTTGCGATTGCCGCGGACAAGGACCTGATCGTGTTCGACTGGTCCGGCTACGAGGATCCCGGTTTCCACCAGAAATATGTCGAGAAGAATGGCGATTCGCCGACTTTCACCTTCTTCGGCGACGAGGACGAGGCGTTTGAAAAAGCCCGTTCCGGCTTCAAGGCCGATCTCGGCCATCCCTGTTCGCAGAGCGTGGTGAAATGGCGCGAGGCGGGGCTGCTGCAGCCGCTCGACACCTCGAAGATATCAGGCTGGAAAGACCTCAATCCCGGCATCATGGCGATGAAGGATCTCGCCACCACAGCCGACGGCAAGGCCTGGTTCATGCCTTGGGACTGGGGCAACACGCAGCTCACCTACAATTCCGACAAAGTCGACGAGAAGGATGTCCAATCGCTGAAGACCTTGGCCGACCCCAAGTTCAAGGGCAGGGTTTCGATCGGCGACAATGTCGACGATGCCTATGCGCTGGCCTCGCTGGCGATCGGGCTCAAGGACTGGACCAAGATGACGGACGACCAGTTGAAGCAGGCGTCCGACTTCCTGCGCGAGGTCCACAAGAACGTTCGCTCCTACTGGACCGACTCCACCGACATCGTTCAGCTGTTGAGTGGTGGCGAGGTCGACCTTGCCTGGGCGTGGAACGACGCGGCGGTGCAGTCGGTCGCCGCCGGCGTGCCGATCAAGGCTAAGAAGGACACCGACGAGGGGATCTCGACCTGGGTCTGCGGCTATGTGCTGTTCAAGGATGCGCCGGGGAATACCGACAAGGCCTATGACTATCTGAATGCCGTCAACGATCCGGCAGTTGCCAACATCCTGGTCAAGGACTGGGGCTATGGCCAAGCCAATGCCAAGGGCATGGCCGGTGTCGATCAGGCCGTACTGAAGGAAAAGGGCTACGACGACGTGCAGAAATTCATCGACAAGACGCTGTTCCAGGCGCCGGTTCCCTCGGATCTCAAGCTCAAGATGATCGCCGAGTTCGAGAAGATCAAAGCCGGCTATTGAAGAGCGGGATCGAAACAACCGACGTCGTCATCGTCGGCGCCGGCTTCACCGGCCTGTCGGCCGCGCATGAGCTAAAGAAAGCCGGCATCGATTTCCTGCTGCTCGAAGCGCAAGATCGCGTCGGCGGGCGCGTGGAGGCCAAGCGGAACGGGCTCGGCGAGCGGATCGACAGCGGCGGCCAATTCCTGTGCGAGGACATGCCGGAACTGATGGCGCTATTGCAGGCGCACGGCAAGACCATGGTCGAGACTTATGTAAAGGGGGAATTCATCACGCAGCCGCGGATGAGCGCTCAGCAAGCCGACCGAGCTTACCTGGGTTCGATGGCGATCCGCGAACGCTTGAACGCGATCGCGCCGGACGAGCCTGATATTGCCGGATTGACCGTCGCGATATGGCTCGATCGCCAGCATGATCCCGACCAGGCCAAGGCGGCTTTCCGTTCGATGATCGAGGGCTTGTGGTGTCAGGCGCTCGAAAAGCTGCCGTTGTGGCACCTGATCGACAATGATCGCCGCATCACCAACGAGGTTTCGGAGCTGCAATATTTCGCGCGCGAAACCATGCAGTCGCTGGCGGACGATCTGGCCGGCGAACTCGGCGATCGTGTGCGGCTGAACACGCCGGTCGGGACCATCGAGCAGCGGCCGGAAGGGGTTCGTCTGGTTTCGGCGAGGGGTGCGGTCGAAGCACGGGCGGCCCTTGTCGCCGTGCCGCCGACGATGGCCTCGAAGCTGGATTTTGCACCGCCGCTACCGTCTGGCCTGAGAAGGGCGCTCGGCGTCTGGCAAAGCGGCGCGGTGATCAAAGTGCTGGTGCGCTATCCCCGTGCCTTCTGGCGTACAAGGGGCTTGAGCGGCGTGGTGATGTGGCGCGACCTGCCGGGGCTGTTTGCCTGCGACGCCAGCAAGGACAACGACCATGCCGCGCTGGTCGTCTTCGTCGGCGGGCCGTTGGCCCTGCGCTGGCGTGAGCTCGGCGACCCGGCATTGCGCGCAGAGGTGACGGCGAGGCTGGGGGCCGCGCTCGGCACGGAGGCTACCGACATGCTCGATCTCAGCTATCGCGACTGGACGCATGAGCGCTGGAGCGGCGGCGGCTACAGCGACCTCATTGTCGACGCGATGGCGACCGACGCCGAACGCATCATCCTGGCCGGCGCGCCGCCACTGCATTTCGCCGCGTCCGAACTGTCGCCGTCATTCCCGGGCTATATCGAAGGCGCTGTTGTGGCGGGGCGCATTGCTGCACGAAAGATCATCTCGGGAATTCAATCCGCCATCGCCACTAGCGCCTCGGGGTCGTAGGCGAGGCGGATCGAGGTACCGACCGGGATGTCGTCGGCGCCGAAATCATTGGTTTCGATCACCGAAAGCGGTTTTTCCAATCCCGGTATCTCGACGATCAAATGGGTGATCTCGCCAAAATAATGGCGCTCGACCACCTTGCCGGCCACCTCGAATTTCGCCGTCGCATTGTCCCACAACACGCGCAGTCGCTCCGGACGGATACCGAGCGTGGCAGCGCCGCCATTGCGAACGAAAGCCTTCGGCTTTTCGGTCTTGACGCGGCCGAAGCCCAGCGTGTCGACGACCAGCGAAGCGCCGCTGTCTTCGACGATCTCGGCCTTGACAAAATTCATGCCGCCGAGGAAGTCGGCAACCTGACGGTTGACCGGCCGCTGGTAGATCTCCTTGGGCGAGGCGACCTGCGCGATCCTGCCGCCGAACATCACGGCGATGCGGTCCGACATCGCCAGCGCCTCATACTGGTCGTGCGTAACCAGGACGAAGGTGATGCCGACCGCCTGCTGCAGGCGGCGCAGCTCGACCTGCATCTGCTCGCGCAGCTTCTTGTCCAGCGCCGACAGCGGCTCGTCGAGCAGCAGCACCTTGGGCCGCATCACCAGCGCACGGGCCAGTGCCACCCGCTGCCGCTGGCCGCCGGACAGCTCGGTGGCGAGGCGCCTGCCGAGGCCGGTCAGCGACACCTGGGCCAGCGCCTCTTCGACGCGGCGCTTTTCTTCCGACCGTTCGAGCCTCAACCGCTTCAGCCCATAGGCGACGTTCTGCTCGACATTGAGATGCGGAAAAATCGCATAGCTCTGGAATACCATGTTGGTTGGCCGGCGATTGGCCGGGATACCCTCCATCGACTGGCCGTCGACCGAGATCAAACCGCTGGTCGGGTTGTCGAAGCCGGCGATCATGCGCAACAACGTGGTCTTGCCGCAGCCCGACGGGCCGAGCAGCGAGAAGAATTCGCCCTCCTTGATGGTCAGCGAGGCGTCGTCCAGCGCCTTGAATGAGCCATAGCTGCGGGTGACGTTGCGGATTTCGATCATTGGTCGTTCGGTTTGGTGGGGTCGTTCGGCTTGAGGCGGCTTAGACATGGAGGCCTCCCTCGTTCTGAGTGCGTCTTGCCGCGCGGCGACGCAGGATTTCAGCGATGGTCATCAGCAGGAACGAGGCAGCCAGCAAGAGCGTGCCCAGCGCCAGCACGCCAGGCAGCTTCGAGGCGAAGCGCAATTGGCCCCAGATATAGATCGGCAGCGTCGCCTCGGTGCCGGTCAGGAAGAATGCGATGATGAACTCGTCGAGCGAGATGGTGAAGCAGACGAGCAGGCTGGAAATGATGGCCGGCGCCACCATCGGCAGCGTCACCCGTCTAAAGGTGCCGAAGGCGCTCTCGCCGAGGTCGGCGGAGGCTTCCTCCAGGCTGCGATCGAAGCCTTCGAAGCCGGCGGTCAGCACGGTCATCGAATAGGGAACGCAGATCAGGACATGGCCGAGCACGATGGTGAACAGCGACAGACTCAAACCCAGTTGCAGTATCACCAGGAGCATGGAGATGGCGACGATGATTTCGGGCAGCACCAGCGGCGCCATGATCATGCCGTTGATGGCGCGGCGGCCGGGATAGCGGTAGCGGGTGATCGAGCGGGCGGCGAGAATGCCGAGCACGGTGGACAGGATGGAAGCCGACAAGCCGACGACCAGGCTGTTCCAGGCGGCGTCAAGCAGCGCCGGGGTGCGCGGCAGGTCCTCGTACCATTTGAGGGTGAAGCCGGAGAGCGGGAATTTCGGCGTCGCGGCGCTGTTGACCGAGAAGATCGGCAGGAAGATGACCGGCAAATAGAGGAAAACGACATAGAGGAAGGCATAGGCCGACAGCCAGCCGCTGGCCAGGAAGCGTCGCATCGCCGTCATCGCGCCAGCCTCATCTTGCTAGTCTCTGGGCGGCGCGGATCATGACCACGGTGGCGCCGGCCATCAGTGTCACGATCAGCATCGTGGTGACCGAAAGCGCGGCCCCCAGCGGCCAGTTGGAGGCCTTGCCGAATTGCGCCTGGATGGCGTTGGCGATCATGACGCCGTCCTTGCCGCCGACAAGCTTCGGCGTGACATAATCGCCGACGGTCGGGATCATGACGATCAGCGCCGCCGAGATGATGCCGGGCGCCGACAGCGGCAGCGTCACGCGCAGAAAGGAACGAATAGGCCCATCACCCAGATCTTTGGCCGCCTCGACGAGCGTGCGGTCGATTTTTTCCAGCGAGACGAAGATCGGCAGGATGGCGAAGGCCGCCCAGGCGTGGGTCAGCGTGATGATGACGGCGCTCGAATTGTAAAGCAACGCGGTCGACGGCTCGTCGATGATGCCAAGGCCCAGCAAGCCGGAATTGAGCACGCCGTTGTAGCCGAGGATGACCTTCCACGACATCACGCGCAGCAGGTAGCTGGTCCAGAACGGGATGGTGATGAGGAATAGCCACAGGCTTTTATGGCGGCCGCCGTGGAACGAAATGAAGTAGGCGATCGGATAGGCGAGGACAACCGTGAAGAAGCTCACCATCAGCGAGATGTAGAGCGAGCGCCAGAGCAGGTCGCGATAGATCGGCTCGGTCAGCGCAACGCGGTAGTTTTCCAGCGTGAAGGTGCGATCGATGGTCAGGTAGTTCTGCGTCCAGAAGGAGTGCGCGACAACCACCAGGATCGGCAGGACCAAAAGCACGAGCGCGTAGAGAAAGGTCGGACTGATCAGGGCAAGACCCTGGACGGGTTCGGACTGCAGAAGGGCGTTTCGCTTGGCCCGCGTCATGCCAAATATAGGCGATCCTTCCGCAGCCGCCGTCATTGCAGGCCCTCGGGCCGGGCCCCGGGCGTGATCTCGGTTGCTGGCGCGGATTGTCCTGCCATGCGGCGTCCCATTGCTAGCGCACCGGCCGTTTGTTCCCAATCTTATGCTCAGGGCGCAATCGCTGATCGCGCTCCGAGCTTGCCGGCTTTCTTTCATCATGCGCGCATCCGCGGATTGAAATCAAGCGCTATTTCTGTAATATTGATTGAACGGACATTCAAAATGTGCCGAAGAAAGCCGGGTTTTCCGGTGGTTGGCGCCGAGCTTCCTGTCCGATGAAATTTGCGACGAAACGATGCGAGGCGACGATGGCGGCTGCAAGAGATTTGAGAGCGACTGAAACGGCTGGGCTTGGCGATGCCGTCGAGCTGGCCAAGCGCCATCTCGTCCAGCCCTGGCCGTTCGCCGGTTCGGTCGGCGCGGAGGCGCGCGCCCTGATCGGTGAGGGCGACGGCATCTACATCACCGACGGCACCGGCAAAAAGCTGATCGACGGGCCGGCCGGCATGTGGTGCATCAATATCGGCCACCGCCGCGAGGAATTGGCACGGGTGATGTACGATCAGGCGATGGCGCTGTCCTACAACACGCCGTGGTACACGATGAACGCGCCGTCGGCGGAACTCGCCATGCGCATCGCCGGCCATGCGCCGGGTGATCTCAGCCATGTCTTCTTCACCACTGGCGGCTCCTCGGCCGTCGAGACGGCGCTGCGCTTCATGCAGTTCTACAACAATGTCCGTGGCCGCCCGGAAAAGAAGCTGATCCTGAGCCGGGGCGGCGCCTATCATGGCTCGACCTATCTCTCTGCCTCGCTCAACGGGCGCCCGCGCGATCGCGACTGGATGGACGGCGCCGACGATCTGGTCATCAAGCTGTCGTCGCCCGATCCGTTCCGTCGTCCGCGCGGCACGAGCATTTCAGCCTTCACAGATGTCCTGGTCGACGAATTCCGCGATACCGTCGCCCGTGTCGGCGCAGACAGGATCGGCGCGTTCGTCGGCGAGCCGGTGCAGGCGTCGGGTGGCGTCGTCGTGCCTCCGGACGGCTACCTCAGGCGCATCCGCGAGATCTGCCGCGACAACGATATCCTCTATGTTTCCGACGAAGTGGTGACCGCCTTCGGCCGGCTTGGCCATGTCTTTGCTTCCGGCGATATGTTCGGCATCGACCCGGACATGATCACCTTTGCCAAAGGCGTCACGTCCGGCTATTTTCCGCTTGGCGGCGTCATCATCTCGGAACGGCTGCTCGAGGAACTGCGCCGCTCAAACCATCCGGATGCTATGTTCGGGCATGGATTGACTTACACCAGCCATCCGGTCGGCTGCGCCGTGGCGCTGAAGAACCTCGATATCCTGGAGGAAAGCGTGCTGGCCCACACGCGCGAAGTCGCGCCCTATTTCCAGGCGCAACTGAAGACGCTTGAGGAACTGCCGCTGGTCGGCGAGGTGCGCGGCCTGGGGCTGATGGGCTGCGTCGAGTGCGTCGCCGATCGCGAAAGCAACGATCCGCTGCGGCTCGACAAGGATGTCGGCAAGCGCATCGACGCGCATTGCCATGAGCTTGGCCTGCTGGTCCGGCCGCTGATCAACATGTGCGTGATGTCGCCGCCGCTGATCATCACGCGGGAGCAAATCGACGATATGGTGTCGATCCTGCGCGAAGGCATTTCGCGCACGATGGTTGATTTGCGGCGGGAAGGCGTTTGGCAGGGGTGACGGCCGATCTCCCTCCGCGGGGGAGATCGCAGCTTCGGCGCCTCGCCTTTACACTTGCGACCGCAGCGCGTCATTGAGCGCCCACATATCCTTTTCCTCCGGCGCCGTTTCCAGCCCCAGCACGGGGATTTGCTTGCGCAGATGGTCGTGGTGGGTGCGCACGCCATATTCGAGGTCGGAAAGATAAAAGCCGCCGAAGGCTTCCGACAGCATGGATTCATTCGACCACACGGAAAGCTGCACGTCCTCGTTCATCGTGTCGCGATCGATGCGGTAGGCGAGATAGCGTGCCGCTGCCTGCTCCCTGGTCTCGTCGGGGTAGCGGTAGATGGCGCCGCGCAGCAGCGTCTCGCCGGTCGACAGCGGAAACTCTTGATAGAACTGCACGGATTCCGGCATGATCGACAGCGCGCTGTTCGGGAAGATGCCGTAATAGATCCAGGCCTTGCGCAGGTGTTCCGGCAGATGCGTCGCCTCGGGCGCGATCTTGATGTATTGCTCGACGCTCCAGCGCCGTCCGGCATGCGGATTGTAGGTGGCGAAGGAACGCGACACGCCGTTGATGAACGGCTCGTCGAAATAGGTCGCGCCGTAAAGGTCCTGCAATGCGGGATGCGCCATGGCCACGTGGTAGCCTTCATTGTCGACATCGCGCACCGACTTCCAGTTGACCGGGCTCTTCTGGGTCCAGATGCCCCAGGACGGCACCATCTCGGCGACACCATAGTGGGCGACCTCGGCCTCGATCGGCTTCAGGAGCTCGGCCACCGACGGTTGCGGGCCACCCGTGCGGAAACGGATGAAGATGAGACCCATCCAGATCTCGAGGTCGAGCGGCATCAGGCCGAATTCAGCCTTGTCGAGATCGGGAAAGGAGCGCGGACGGGCAGCGCCCCGCAGCGTGCCGTCGAGATTATAGACCCAGCCATGGAAAGGGCAGACCAGAGCGTTCTTGCAGGTGCCCTGGCTGTCGGCGACGACGCGGCTGCCGCGATGGCGGCACATGTTGTTGAAGGCGCGCACGACGCCATCCTTGCCGCGCACGATCAGCGCGCGCTCGCCGACCACGTCCATGGTCAGATAGTCGCCGGCGTTCGGCAGGTCGGAGACGTGACCGGCGATCTGCCAGTGGTTGCGGAAGACGTATTCTTTCTCAAGTTCGAGCAGGGCGTCGGAATGGTAACTCCAACCCGGCAGACCCCGCCGGTCCCAATTGTTGGGGATCGCCACGTCACGGAGGTGCGGGTTCATGGAAGGCTCTTCTTTTGTTGAATGCTCATTCAATAAAATCATATTTTTCATTTAAATGCAATGGCTTGTAGAAATACGACGAATTTTTGACGCAAAATCCTCCGGCGTTTTGGTCGAAATTCAAACGCTCGAAGCTTGAGAAATCCCGAAAATTCCGGGTCTTAGCCAGGGTTCCCATCGACACCGCATTCTCGGCTTGAGCCAAGAAAGGCTGTCTGGAAAACAGGACTCCCCAAGATGGAAAATTGCCACCCAGGCTCACCTGTTTCGGAGGCCTGCCGGAGTCCGCCGATGCGCGTTGCGGTTCTCTTTCCCTCGCCGGAGGCAGCAAGGCTGAAGCGTGCCTTCTTGCCGCTTTTGGGGCCGGGTTCTCCCCGAATGCTGAAACATCCGTTTCTTGCCCGTTACATTGCCGCATACGCATCATCGTTGGCTCGTTACAACGTGCGGCTAGGTTCGTTTCAACAGAAAAAGAAAATCAATGAAGGGAATGGCGATGCATACGCAAATCCAGACCGCCTACAATGACCGCCCGCAGGCGCCGGAGCGTAACGATCGGCGGCCGAAGCTGGCGCTGCGTCGGCGCGCCAACGACCATCCGATGGCACTGTTCGTGGTGCTGGGCGCCGCCGCATTCGTCGGCATGACCTTCGCGCCGACGGTTGGTCCAGCCTTTGCTTCACTGAACCCCCCGGCAAACATCGTCGACGGCGCGCCGACCACGACAAAGACGGCGCGCCTGCCGATGCCGGAGATCGATTTTGTCTGCAAGGGGCAGGCCTGGGGCGCCGAAAGTGCGGACTGCCTGCGCGTCATCGCCGAGCAATCCGGCATTCACAAGGCTCGCGCGGTCCGCGTGATCGCCAATACCGCGCCGCTGACCGATACCCCGAACGTTTTTTGATGCCCCCGAGCGACCCTCCAGAGCACCAGGCAGGCTCCCACTAAGAACGGCTCTAGCCCAGTGCGGCCTGCTCGGCAATGGCCGACAGCACGCCGCGCACGTCCAGCGTGCTGAACGGCTTTTCCAGGATCTGCGGACGCTGCGGCGCGGGCAGCGCCTCGATTTCGGCTTTCGCTCCGATCAGGTCGCCGGTGACCAGAACGAAGCGCCGCGCCAGATCAGGCTTTTCGGCGAGCAGTTCGCGATAGATTGATATGCCGCTGGTGCCGGGCATGCGCAGATCGGAAAAGACTATGTCAGGCGGCATATGGCCGGACAAAGTCGCGGCGGCTGATGCCCAGGCCGGCACGATCCGCGACTTGATGCCCATCAATTCCAGAATGTCGGACAGCGACGCAGCGACATCCGGCTCGTCGTCGATGATCAGCGCATGGCGCAATCCGCTCGAGCGCGACGGGCTTTCGCCGGCGGCAGTCGCGCCGGCGGAGATCGCCGGCAACTGGACGACGAAACGGGCGCCCCTCGGCAGAACTTCCTCGAACCAGACATTGCCACTGTGCCGTTCGATGATCGATTTCGAGATCGACAGGCCGATGCCGGTGCCGACGCCGACCGGCTTGGTGGTGAAATAGGATTCGAAGATGCGGGAGCGTATCGCTTCCGGCACGCCCAGCCCGTTGTCCTCGACCGAGAAACAGGGATTGCCGCGATCGCTGCGAAACGTGCGAACCTTGATCAGCCGGTCGCCGCCGATGCCGGCCAAAGCGTGCTGGCTGTTGATGAGGAAGTTGGCGGCCACTTGCGTCACATGGTCGGCGTCGGCCATGGCCAGCAACGGGCCGCTGGCGAAATCGGTATCGATAATGATGCCGGTCGACCTGGCGCCGTAGGCAGTCACTTCGAGTGCCGCGCGGACCACCTGGTTGAGATCCGTCTCGGCCTGCGCCGCCGGATGCAGGCGCACCATCGAGAGGAAGCTCTTGACGATGCGGCCGCAGCGCTCTGCGGCGGCGCGCACCTTCTCGGCCCGCACCTTGGTCTGTGGGTCTGACGCGAACTCGTGCAGCAGCGTCGATTGGGCGACGACCACGGCAAGCGGGTTGTTGAGCTCGTGTGACACGCCGGCAAGCAGCGAACCCATCGCCGCCATCTTCTCGTTCTGGTGCAGCTTTTCGCGCTGGCGGCCGATCTCCTCCTCGGCGCGCAATTTGTCGCGCAGGTCGCGGATCGAGCCGAAGATCAGGCGACGGTCGGCCACCCGCATCTCGGTCGCCGTCAATTCGATCGGAAAGACCTCGCCGGCCGCATTCTGGGTGACGGTCTCGATCCGCTGGCCGACCATCGGCGCGCCGCGGCCCGACATGTATTCGGCGCCCGACACATAGCCCTTGCGATAATATTCCGGAACGACGGTGTCGAGCAGGTCCTTGCCGAGGATATCGCTGCGCTGATAGCCGAACATCTTTTCGGCGGCGGGATTGAACTCGATGATCGAACCGGTCTCGTCGATGACGATGATGGCGTCGAGCGAAGCCTGCAGCATGGTACGGCGGATGACTTCGCTGGCATGGGCATCGGAAAGCGATCGTTCGATGGCGCCGCCGATGGCCAGCGCCACGATGTGCAGCGTCGCCTCTTCCTCGTCGGTCCATTCACGCTCATTGACGCAGTCGTTGACCGCCAGCGTGCCCCACAGGTGGCCATGCGCAAAGACCGACACCGACAGGAACGACTTGATGTGCTGCTTTTCGAAGTCGGTTCTCAGAAAGCCTTCGAGATCGCGCGTGTGTCCGGCGAAGATCTTGCCTTGCCGTTCGTCCTCCGCCAACCGTTCCAGCAGCGGGTCCGAATTGACGACCGACTGCATGATCACCGTCGGCGACGCCAGCTCGCCGCCAAATCGGGGGTCGATCCAGTAGGCCGCGACCGACTGGGCAAAGCCCTGGCCGGGCAGCTCGCGCAGCCGAAACAGGATGCCGCGCTGGCAATCCATGGCCCCGCAGAGCGTTTCAAGGATACTGTCCATCTCGCGCTGCCAATCGCCGGCTTCGCGAAGCCGGCGAACGATATGGACAGCGGCCATCGCCGCGCCCTGCCTGACGCCGTGCATATCGCTGCGTGCTGCTTCAGCCGTCATGATCAGCCGTCATTTCACAGTCGTGCCACCGAGAGTGGTTACCAGTGGTCGCGCCGCTCAGTTACCTTCGCCGGTCGGCAGCGAAAAGATATAGCCTTCGCCGCGGACTGTGCGCAGGAATTTCGGATTGGCCGGGTCCGCCTCGATCTTCTTTCTCAGCCGCATGATGCGGATATCGACCGCGCGAGACGATTCAGGATCTTCCGCGAAGCCGATCGCCTCGGAGATCGCCGCACGCGTCAGCAAACGGTTGGCCCGCGTCAGGAAGACCTCCAGCACGTCAAACTCACTCTTGGCCATGTCGATGACCGTCCCGTTGGTGCCGGTGACGAACCGGCCGTCGAGATCGGCATGGAAAGGGCCGAAGCTCATGAACCGGCGGTTGGCAGTTGTTTCGGCCTTGGCGCCCTGTGGTTCGGCCGGCTGCGGCACGCGGCGCAGCACGCTGCGGACCCTCGCCAGCACCTCGCGCAATTCGTAAGGCTTGACGATGTAGTCATCGGCGCCGAGTTCCAACCCGACGATGCGGTCGAGCGCGGTGCCGGCGGCCGTGGCATAGATGATGCCGATCGGCATTTTCGAGCGCAGCCAGCGGCCGAGCGACAGGCCGTCCTCGCCGGGCATGGCGATGTCGAGGATGGCCAAATGGAACGACTGCGTCTCCAGCAAGGTTCGCGCGGCGCTGGCACTCTCGGCCGTGGCGACATCGTAGCCGCTGGCGCCGAGATACTCGGCAACCGCGTCCCTCAGATCCGGCTCGTCCTCGACGATGACAATTCGTGCCCGCACTATGCTCTCGCTCCCGCTTTCAGCGGAAAGTAGATTGGGTATAAACATCATGTCCAGCACTCATCTTGGGTTGCCGGTTGCAGGGTGGAAAAAAATGGCTGCACGATCCGTCATCGCGCTTGTTTCCGTCGCCGAAGTGGTCGCGACCGATCTCGCCGACCATCTCGAACGGCGTGGTCATGACGTGCGCGCGGTGCGGCAGCCGTGGGAGGCCGAATCCCTGCTTTCCGGAAAGGGCATCGATGTCGTCGTCGTCGGCGACAGCCTCAGCCAGGCGGAAGGGCGTGATCTGCTCAGGCGCCATGGCGGCGAGGGCGGGCCGGATTTCATCCTGATCTGCCGCCCGGCCGATCTCGTCGACAAGGTGCTGGCGCTCGAACTCGGCGCCGCCGACGTCGTCGAGAGCCCGCTTAATGTCAGGGAACTCGCCGCCCGTATCGGCGGCTTGCTGGCACGGCGCGGCAGGAACGCCGGGGAATTGGTCGTGCTGGAGAACGCGACGGTCGACCTCCGGTCGGCCATGGTCATGCATCGCTCCGGAACGGAAGAACAATTGTCGCCGGGTCAGGTGGCGCTGCTCAGATTGTTCCTGGCCAGTCCGCGCAAGGTCTTGACGCGCGACGACATCATTGCCGCCGCGCCAGCCGAAAATGCCGATGCCTTCGATCGTTCGATCGATTCGCGCATCGTGCGGCTGCGCCGCAAGCTCGACACCGAAACCATCACCACCATAAGGGGTTCGGGCTACCGGTTCGATCCGCCGACGCAGTTCGCCGACTGAGGCTGGGGCCCTCACCGTGTTGCCCCAAGGCCCAGGCGCTCAGCGGACCACGAGAAGCGACGGACCTGACGGCATTTCGCTGGCCGCGGCGAATTCGCTCGCATGGGCACGATCCCTAAGGAGCACGGTGGCGAGGCCGGCAAAGCCGAGCAGGCCCTGTGCGTAGAGCAGTGCGGAAAGCACCGAAGCTGCAAATTTCGTGTTCATCGTTTTCGTCCCGCAAATTTGGTTTTAGGTTCGCTTCAGGGAAACCCCCGAAGTGCCCGCGCCGCCAGCGGAGCCCCCCGTCGCGGCGCGGGCCTTCGGTCCTCTCGGCTGCAAGTTGCCGGAGGGGCCGCGCATCTTCTTCAGCCCAAAACCGACCCGCCAGAGGGCCTTGAGCCGGTTAATGCGCAGGCTGGATACAATCCAGACAGTGGCGAAAAACAGTGTGGCATGCAGCGTCGAAACTTCGCCTGAAGTCATCTCTGCAAGCTTTGGCATCGGGTTGCCGGCGAAGGTGCCGACACCGCCAATGATCGCTGCGGCTATGCTTATCCTGAAAAGCCAGGACATCGCGTTCGTTTGCATGTTCATCTTCACTTGTGCCGGCTGTTTTCGTTGGGTCAACTCTGCGGGTGGCCTGTATCCAGATCATGCCGCTAGATGCCGCGCTTTGTTGCAGATCGGTTTCGAGGCAAGTCAAATTTCTTTCACATCAGGCAAGATCGCACTTTCGTTTGGAGATGGCGGTACCTTTCCGCAGGTCTAGGTTCGGCAACCGGGGTCGTTATCCCCAGGGCTCTGCCCATGGTCTGTCCTTGGGATCCCTCGGAGGGGACTTCCGGCCGTTAACCAGAGGAAACAGATTCGAAACAGAAACGTCTGTCGCGCGAAATCAATTCGAAACGTGACCCAACGATAAGCCGGTCATCGAATTGGAAGCCGGCCATGTCCGGCAGACGGGGGACATCATGTACACTGCCATTTCTGCCAAGCTCATCAACATCGCTGCCGCCGCTCTCGCGGGTGCGGTTCTTCTGTTCGGCGCCGGTAATGGCGGCGCCCATGCCGCCAATCGGGCCGCCAATCAGATCGTGGCGCGGATTTCGCTTTCGCAGCAGACGATGCAAGTCCTGGTCGACGGGCGGCCGACCTTCGCGTGGAAGGTCTCGACCGGCGGCAGGGGGCATGTCACCCCGACCGGCTCGTTCAAGCCGACCCGCATGCATCAAATGTGGTATTCCAGGAAATATGACAACGCGCCGATGCCGCATTCGGTCTTCTTCAAGGGTGGTTACGCTGTGCATGCGACCAATTTCGTCAAGCGCCTCGGCCAGCCGGCCTCGCATGGCTGCGTGCGGCTGCATCCGGACAACGCCGCCGATTTTTACCAGCTTGTCGAGATTTTCGGTCCGGCTAACACCCGGATCGTCATCGTCAAATAGATAACCAAAGATGATCCGCCTGCCGGGTATAAATACATTCCGGGTCGGATATCACTGCCCAAGAAAAAAGCCGGAAATTTCCGGCCCTTTTTTTGTCAATCAATCAACCGGCACCGGCATCAGCTTCGGGTCTGGCTTCTCGGCGTGATGCGGCAGGTCCTTGCTGGCTATGAAGGTGTAGAACATCGGCACCACGAACAGGGTGAACATGGTCCCCACCAGGATGCCGGTAAAGATCACCAGGCCCATCGAATAGCGCGCCGCCGCACCCGCGCCGCTGGAGATGATCAGCGGCACCACGCCGAGCGCCATTGCAGCCGTCGTCATCAGGATCGGCCTTAGCCGCACCCTGGCCGAGGCGACGATCGCATCGCGCCGCCGCATCCCGTGCAGCTCGCGCTGCTGGTTGGCGAATTCGACCAGAAGAATGCCGTGCTTGGTGATCAGGCCGATCAGCGTGATCAGCCCGACCTGGGTGTAAATGTTGAGCGTTCCCAGCCCCAGATTGAGCGGCACGATTGCGCCGAAGATCGACAGCGGCACCGACATCATGATGATCAACGGATCGCGGAAGCTTTCGAACTGCGCCGCCAGCACCAGATAGATGACCAGAACGGCTGCCGCGAAGGCGATGATGATCGTGTAGCCCTGTTCCTTCTCCTGCCGCGACTGGCCGGTATAGTCGATGAAGAACGTATCGGGCAGGCTTTCCCTGGCGATATCCTCAATGGTCTTCAGCCCGTCGCCGGTGGTGACAGTGGGCAGTGGCAGAGCGGAAATCGTGGCGGAGTTCAATTGGTTGAACTGCTCGATCACGGCCGGCGAGGCATTGGTCGAGATCTTCACCACCGCCGAGAGCGGCACCATCTCGCCCGAGGCGCTGCGCACGAAATACTCGGCCAGCTTTTCAGGGTTGTCGCGGAAGTTCTGCGGCACCTGCGGGATGATGTCGTAGCTGTTGGATTCGCGGTCGAATTGCGCCACTTCGGCGCCACCGACCAGGAGGGTCAGCGTCCGGCCGATGTCGGCGATCGGCAGGTTGAGCGCCGCGGCGCGGTCGCGGTCGATCGTCACCGTCACTTGCGGCGCGTCGAAGGACATCGAATTCTGCACGGCGAGGAAGCGACCGGAGGCCTGCGCCTTGTTCTTGATGTCCTCGGCCGCCTCATAAACCTGGGAGGCCTCGCCGGTCGAGCGCACCACCATCGTGATCGGCAGGCCGCCGCCGGAGCCGGGCAGCGTCGGCGGTGCGAAGACGAAAGCTTCGACGCCCGCAACCTTGCTGAGGCGACCCGTGATGTCTTCCTGGAGTTCCTTCGAGCTGCGCGTGCGGTCGGCCCAGTCCTTGAATGCGAAGCCGACGAAGGCGTTGTTCGTCGGGCCTTGGAACGCGACGGCGGAGAACCGCGCCCTGGTTTCGGGGATATTATTCACCAGCCCGAGAATCTGGTTCACATAGGTCTCGGTGTAGTCCGACGTCGCGTAGCGCGGCGCGTTCACTATAGACAGCAAGAAGCCCTGGTCTTCTTCCGGCGCCAGTTCGCTGGCGGTTTTGGTAAACATGAAGCCGGTGGTGGCGACCAGTGCGATGACGATCATCAGCGTCACCGGGCGATATTTCAACGAGCCGCTGACCAGCCGCTCATAAATGTTTTCGACGCGCCCGAACGTGCTGTCGACAATACGCTGGAAGCGGCTATGCGAGCCGGCCCTCAGGATGCGTGCCGACATCATCGGCGTGACGGTGAGGGCAACGACACCCGAAAGCACCACCGAGCCGGCAAGCGTCACCGCGAATTCCCGAAACAGTGCGCCGGTCAGGCCGCCGGTGAAGGCCAGCGGCGCGAACACGGCGGCTAGGGTTATCGTCATCGCGACGACAGCGGACGAGATCTCCCGCATGCCGTTGAAGGCCGCCTGCATCGGCGACAAACCGTCTTCCTCCATATGGCGGTGAATGTTTTCCACCACCACGATGGCATCGTCAACGACGAGGCCGATCGCCAGCACCATGGCCAGCAACGACAAAAGGTTGATCGAATAGCCCAGCGAAAACAGCAGGAAACAGACGCCGATCAGCGACAGCGGAATGGTCACGATCGGCATCAGCACCGAGCGGAACGAGCCGAGGAAGAGCAGGATGACGACGATGACGATGACGACCGCCTCGCCGATGGTCTTGAACACCTCCTCGATCGACGCGCTGATCTGCTCGGTCGAATCGTAGACGATCTCGATCGTCATGCCTTGCGGCAGCGTCTCCTGGATTGTCGGCACGATTTTGTGGATCGCCTCCGCCGTCGTCAGTGGATTGGCGGCCGGCGTCGGGAAAATGGCGAGAAAGATGCCGGGCTTGCCGTTGAAAGTGACCCTGGTGTCGGTGTTCGCCGCGGCAAGCTCGACGCGCGCCACGTCGCGCAATCTCACCACATTGCCGTCTGTCGAACGAAGCGGAAGAGCGGCGAAAGCCTCCGGCGTCTGCAGCGTCGAGCGGACGGTGATCGAGGAGGCGACGTATTCGTTTTCGGTATTGCCGGGCGCGGAGAGGAAATTCGATGCGTTGATGGCGGTCAGCACTTCCGACGCCGTCACGCCGCGCGCTGCCAGTTTGATCGGGTCGATCCAGACGCGCATCGAGTATTCGGCGGCCCCGAAGATCTGCACGTCGGCGACACCCTCGACCGTCGACATGCGCGGCCGCACGACGCGCTCGATGTACTCGGTGAGCTGTTCCGGCGTCATGTTCGGATTCTGCATCGAGATGTACATCATCGCGAACTGCTCGCCGGTGCCCTTGACGATCACCGGGTCTTCGGACTCGTCCGGCAGGTCGCCGCGCACGCCTTGTACCTTCGACAAGACTTCGTTCAGCGCGACATCGGGGTTGGAGCCGAGTTTCATCTGCACCGTCACGGTGCTGGAGGACGGCCGGCTCGCCGACGTGACATAGTCGATGTTTTCGGTCGAAGCGACGGCACGGGCGATCGGCGCGGAAATGAACCCCTGGATCAGGTCGGCGCTGGCGCCGGGATAGGCCGTAGTGATCGTGATGGCCGTTTCTTCAACCTCCGGATACTGCCGGATCGACAGGTTGAAGATGCCCTGGAAACCCAGAAGCAGGATCATCAAGGCGAGCACGGTGGAAAGGACCGGACGGCGGATGAAGATATCGGAAAAACTCATTGCTGGGCGGCCTGCTGGTTCGCCGGCTTGGTCGGGTCGATCGTGTTGTCGACGGCTACGGACATGCCGTTGGAGAGCCGGTTCTGGCCGGCGGTAACGACTTCGTCGCCGGGCGCAATACCTTCCAGTATCTCAACCAGGCCGGCATTGCGGCGGCCTGGCTTGACGAACACCTGGGCAAGCACGAGCTGCGGCTTCTGCTCTTGCGCCGTCGGCTCGGCCGGCGCAGCAGCCGATTGTTCCTCGGTTTTTGCCGCGGGCGCTTCAGCCGCGGGCTTCGCAGTATCCGTGGCGGGCTTTTCTTCCGGCTTCGCCGCAGCAGGAGGGGCGGCACCGTTGGCCGCGGCAGGCTTCGCCGGACGCACCACGAAGACGAAGTTGCCGTAGAGGCTGGAGGTCAGCGCGGTCTGCGGCACCGTCAGCACGTTGTTTTCCTCGGGCAATTCGACGCGCACCTGCACGAACTGGCCAGGGGTCAGCTTGCCCTCGGGATTGGCGACCTCGGCCCTGACCGTCACCAGCCGGCTGGCCGGGTCGATCTTCGGGTCAATACCGCGAATAGTGCCGGTGAACGGCAACTCGCCGTCACCAATGCCCAGCCGCACCGTCTGGCCGATCTTGAGCAGCGGAAGCTGCTGTTCGGGAACCGTGAAATCGGCCCGCATGGTCTCCAGGTCCTGCAATGTCGCTACGGAAGTGCCGGGTGAGAGGTACTGGCCGAGATCGATCCTTGGGATACCAACGGTGCCGCCGAAGGGCGCGGTCAGCAGCTTCTGTTCGAGCACCGCCTGCAGTCTGTTGACCTGCGAAGTGGAAGCCGATGCAGCGGCCCGCGCCGAGTCGAGCGTCGATTCCGAGCCGACACCGCGTTTCTGCAATTCAAGGGCGCGCGTCAACGCCGTCTGGTCGAGCGCTGCTTGCGCCTTCGTCGCATCGAGATCGGCGCGCTCGGCGGCATCGTCGAGCCGAAGGAGAACCGCGTTGGCTTCGACCTTTTGATTGGCGTGAAACAGGATATCCTTGACGATCCCGGCGGTTTCGACGGTCAGGTCGACGCCGCGGACCGCACTGACAGTGCCGATCGCCTCGACGCCCGGCGTCCACTCCGTCGGCTTGACGATCATCGTCGACACGGTCGCGGCCGGCGGTTTCATCGTGGCGAAGAATTGCTGCATTGCATTGTCGCGGAACAAGTTGAAGCCGACGATGCCGCCGCACACCAGCACGAGCAGAATGAAGGCAATGATGAAACGCTTGATCACGAACAGTCCCCTTGGCCATGGCCCGGCATAACAGTCGGATGACCGAAACACATACCTGTGACTGGTCCCGATTTCAAATGACGGCGATCTTACTGTACCGTCTGGACGGTCTTGTCAATTCTGCGTAAGCTAATGTATGGGGAACGACCGATGAAGGCCCGCAGAACAAATTCGCGCGACAGGATACTCGCTGCCGCCGCCGATGTGGCACGCGAGACAGGGCCTGGCAGCCTGTCGCTGGACGCCGTCGCCAGCCGAGCCGGCGTGTCGAAAGGCGGCTTGCTGTACAATTTCCCGACCAAGGCGAAACTGCTGCAGGCGCTGGTGGAGGATTACCTGCGCGCCTTCGAGCAGGCGCTGGAGTCCGCCCGCACGGCCGGCGTCAGCGGCGAAAGCCCGCTTGCGACTTACATCAAGCTTTCAGCCGAACATGCCGAGGAATCGAAACCGCCGGCTTCCTGGATATTTTCGGCGATCGCCGAGGATCCCGATTTCCTGACACCGATAAAATCGTTCAGGCGGCAGGTCTTCGAGCGGCTCAAGGGAGAGACGCCGGACCTGAAGGCGCTGCTGATCTGCTACCTCGCCATCGAAGGACTTCGCAGCATGAACCTGTTCGATTCGGATGTTCTTTCGGTCGACGAACGCCGGTTGCTGGTATCGTCCTTGCTGGAGATCGCGGGATAGATTGCTGCGCAGGCCGGGCGAAGCCACCTTGGTGAGATCCTCCCCGCTCGCCGGCACGAGAGGCGCCTTGCTGTTGTAGAC
Source organism: Mesorhizobium sp. WSM4813 (assembly GCF_055811555.1). NCBI lineage: Bacteria > Pseudomonadati > Pseudomonadota > Alphaproteobacteria > Hyphomicrobiales > Phyllobacteriaceae > Mesorhizobium > Mesorhizobium sp. WSM4813. The sequence continues at coordinate 35,150 of NZ_JBVVQU010000007.1, read as the reverse complement.
GATGCCGGTGGTGACCAGCTTGGTCGAGAAACAGGTTGAGCTGGTTGGCCAGAGTCAGGGAACTTTTGTTCGGCTGGCGATTTTGGATGTATGGTGGGAACCCGAACGGCAGAAGGGTGTTGCAGATGACGACAAAACGCTTTGCGATCCGCGCTATCGCTTTCGCAATGGGCTGCAGCATGTCCGTTGCGGCCTTCGCTGGAAGTCGCGACCAACGGGCTGACCCTGAACGCTACGTTCCCGCCGAAGGCGACATCATCGACATCCTGTTCGGCGGCCCGCGCTACTATGACCAGCAGTTGTTCACGACTGCCGCCGGAGCCTGCTCCTACCACAGGGTCGGACCCGACGCGAATGCGTTGAACAAGATCAACGATCACCACTGCGGGAAGTAGGCAGGCTGCGGCGATCGCCAGCTCAGTCGGGCGATGCAGCGGCGCAGAATGAAAACTGTAGCGATCCTTCGCGCCCCCCTCTGTCCCGCCGGCATCTCAAGGCTTTTGCACCGAAGCGCATTCGGCCGCTGGTCAGTTAGATACGCCTGGTTCGCCTTCCCACAGGATCAGGCTGGCCGCGCCGATCAGTCCTGCGCGGTCGCCAAGCTGCGCCGGCACGATCGGCACATCCCGGTAGGCCGGCATCGCCCGCTGCTCGACGGTTGCCCTGATGGTTGGAGCCAACAGGTCGAAGCCATTGGCGAGGCCGCCGCCCATGACGATCAGGTCCGGCGAATAGAGGTGAAGCAGGTTGGTGAAGCCGATGCCGAGCCACCTGGCTTCCGCCTCGATCAATTCGAGCGCGCCGATATCGCCGGCACGTGCGGCCTCGACGACGTGCCTGGCTGAAACGTCGCCGTCAGCCGAAAGGCGCCTGAGAAGGGAGCCGTCGCCCGGCGCTGTCAACGCCGTAGCACGCCGCCCGAGCGCGGTTCCGGAGGCGACCGCCTCGAAACAGCCGACAGCGCCGCAGAAGCAGCGGTCGCCCTCGCCGGTGATGGTCATGTGGCCGATCTCGGCGGCAAGCCCGCGCCGGCCGTGATAGATGTGGCCGTCCGCAACGACCCCGCCGCCGATGCCGGTCGATACGGTGACGAACACCAGGGATCCGGTGCCCTGGCCGGCGCCGAAACGCCATTCGCCAAGGGCGGCCGCATTGGCGTCATTATCCAGCCGCACCGGCAGGCCGAAATGCTTGCCGAGAATGTCGATCAACGGCACATCGTGCCAGCCGGCCAGCGTCGGCGGTGCGATCACGATCCCGGCCTTGGGATCGAGCGGACCCGGCGCGCCGATGCCGATGCCGACGACGTCCGCCTGTGGGCGCTGTGTCAGAAGAGCCCCGGCCAGTGCAATGATCTGACCGATCACCGCATTCGATCCCGCAATCGCCATCGTTGGAGCCGAAACCTGCGCGACAACGCGGCCGCCACTCTCGACCAGCGCGCCACGCAGCTCCGTGCCGCCGAGATCGAAGGCAAGCGCGAGCTTTGTCATCACGCGGCGATCTTCAGCCCGTGCAGCCAGGCCATGCGCTGCGCAAGGTCGGGGTCGCCGAAAGCCAGTGAGCCCAGCACCACCGTGTCGGCGGCGGCGGCGCGCAGGCGCGGCACCGTGTCGTGGCGGATGCCGCCATCGGCAGCCAGGATAATGTCGGCTTCGCGGCCTGCCTTTTTCATCAGCGCGCGCGCTTCGGTCAGGCGGTCGCAGGCCTGTTCGGACAGGCTCTGGCCCTTGACGCCGATGGAGGTGCCGAGCAGCGTCACGAAAGCCACTTGCGACAGGAAGGGGGTGACCGCCGCGACTTGCGTTTCCAGCCTGAGCACGACGCCGGCTTCGGCGCCGAGCGCATGTGCCAGCCGCACGGCGCGCAGCCCGGCCTCGCCGTTTTCGGCGTGCACGCTGATCAGGTCGGCGCCGGCCTCGATGAACTGGCGTGTCTGTTCCTCGACGATCTCCGGCTCGACCATCAGGTGGACATGGATCGGCCTCGCCGTCAGCCCGGCGATCCGCGCCACCAGATCCGGGAAGAACAAGAACCCGGGGGTGAAGCGGGCGTCCGCGACATCGATGTGGTGCAGGTCGACATGAGGTTCTATGCGCTTCAGGTCGCGCTCCATATTAGCAAGGTCCGCCGACCACAGGGAAAACTCGCCGAGCAGCCGGTTGCGCGGCAGGGCGGCGATCGCGGCAGGGCCGGATAGGGATTTGGTCGTCATGAGGGAATAAGGCTCCGGAAATTGGCGTGGGCGTGAAGAGAGGCCGTGATCTCGGCCTGCAGCTCGGCGAAATGCCTGGCGCTATCGAGCGCCTTGGGATGGATTTCGGCAAAGGTCGCGCCGGGAATGGTTGCGGCGAGCGTATGGGCGGCCGAGAGCGGATGCACCGCATCCATGGCGTTGCCGATGATGAGCGTGGGAATGCCAAGCGCAGCGGCGTCACTCGCCGAGACGCCCGGTCCGTCGGCGGCAATATCGGCGAGGACCTGCGCGAATGGCGCGGCGTCCGGCCGGTCGAAATAGCCGAACAGCGAGGCAAGGTTGTCGGGTGCTTCACGCTGCAGGCGCGCGGCGGTTTCCGATTGCACGAAAATCGTCCTGGCCTCGTCGGGGCCGGGGTCGAGGATCAGGCCGGCAACCTCGGCAATCGGCCGCAGGTTCACCGGCGCGCTGTCGAAAATCCAGGCCGGCCGCACAAGCAGCAGGCCCGCGACGCGGTCTGGATCACGGCAGGCCAGGCGCAATGCGATCGCCGCGCCCATAGAAATGCCGCCGGCGATGAAACGGTCGAGGCCGGCCTGATCGGCGGCGGCCAGCACATCGTCGGCGAACATGCTCAGGGAAAACGGGCGGCGGCCGCCGAGCCCTGAGGCACCGTGCCCGCGGCATTCCAGTGTGAGGCGCCGTATGCCGGCGTCGGTTGGGAAAGCCTGGGCAACCTGCGCCTCGCTACCACCCAACCCATGCTGGAACACGACCGCCAACCCGTCGCCCGCGTCGGAAACCCGCAGCGCAGCGTCGTCGCGAAGCAAGGTGGTCGGGCGGGCCATCAGGCCAACCCCGTCAGGAAACGGGCAACCCCGGGCGCTTCTTCGGCCGAAAGTCCGTGCGTCACCAGCGCCCCGTCAAAGCCTGACGCCTTCAGTCGGGCGACAAAATCCGGGAAATTGACGACACCTTGCCCGGCGGTGGCGAAGCGGCCGTCGGCGAAACGGTCCTTGGCATGGGCCATTGCGATATGGCCCGCCGTGGTTTTGACCGCAGCGGCCACGATGACGCGTGCTTCCGCAGGGCTCGCCTGCTCGAACAGGTTCGCCGGATCGAGCACGATACGCAACCGTCTCGAGCCCATCTCGGCGATGAGGCGCATCGCGTCCGACGCCGAGGTGACGATGTTGGCCTGTTCGGGCTCGATGCCGAGATCGACGCCGTGACGCGCCGCGAGTTGCAGCGCCTTTTCCATCTCGCTCGCCATGTCGTCCCATGCCGAGGGGTCGGTATTGTCGGGATGATACGCCCACTGGTCGTCCGGGTTGCGCGTTCCCGTGCACAGGGTGACCAGCGGAACGGAAAGGTCTGCCGCGGCCTTGATGACTACGTCAAGCCGGCGCAGGCCGTCGTCGCGCACAGTCCTGTCCGGATGGGCCATGTTGTAGGTGCCGGAGAGCGCCGCCAGAACGACACCGCAAGCATTCGACGCCGCAGCGATAGCGTTGATGGCGTCGTCAGGGACCGCATCCGGCATCGACGGCAGGCCGGCGCAGGTTAGGTTGAACTGGGTGACGGCAAATCCCGCGTCGCGGACCGCCGCCAGCACGCCGGCCGGCTCGCTCCCCGGGAAAGTCTTGGCGAACACCCCGATCTGCATCAGACCGCTCCCGCGACGGAAGCGATCTCGACGCGCTCATCCCTTTCGACCGAGCGGGCGATCGCCACCATGGCGCGGATCGAGGCAAGGCCGTCCTCTACGTTGGCGCCGCGCATCGGTTTGCCGTCAAGCACCGTCTCAGCGAGACCTTCGAGCTGGCGCCTGAAGAAATGCCCGTCGGCGCCGAGCGGCTTTCGCGACGTCGCATCCTTCTCGTGAAAAATGTCGACCTCGCTCGCCCGGAAATACCAGGGGTTGAAGGTCTTCGCGATCACCGAGCCGTTTTCGCCATAGAGCTGGAAGCCTTCGTGCCAGTCCATGCGGACAGCCACGGTGAGGTCGAGATGGCCAAGCGCGCCGTTGGCGAATTCGGTTTCGACGAACCAGCAATAGGCGCCGAAACGTTCGTTGAGGCGGGCGCGTACGGCGACGATCTCGCCGCACAGGAAGCGCGCAGTGTCGACGAGGTGCGAGCCGTGCGCCAGCATGAAATACTGCCTGAGATCGGCCTTCGGATTGCCGCCCGGCTTGCGCGCCAGCTTGCTGGTGACGGGCAGCGGCTGGACCGCGTCGGTGTTGGTGTAGCGGTGAGTGGAATCGCAGTACCAGGCTTTTAGCGCCAGGATCTCGCCGATCTCGTCGCGGATGAAATCGCGCGCCGCTTCCAGCGCCGGGTCGAAGCGCTTCATGTGGCCAACCTGCAGCACCTTGCCGGAGCGCCTGACTGCTTCCGCAAGCTTTTCGCCTTCCTCGACCGAGACGCCGATCGGCTTTTCGCACAGCACATGCTTGCCGGCTTGAAGCGCCTTGACCGACATCGGAACGTGGTAGGCGTCCGAAGTGGCGACGATTACTGCCTCCAGTTGCGGGTCGGCCAGCATCTCATCGTAGTCGGCATACATCTTCTCAGGTTCATAGGTCGCGCCCATGCGCGCCAGAAGGTCGGGGGCGGCATCGCAGATCGCATAGAGATCAGCATTCCTAGCCTTTACGCAGGATTCGAGATGGGCGAATTGGGCGATCGGCCCGCAGCCGAGCACGCCGACACGAAGGCGACGGTCTTGCTTCCGGATCATGGTCTCTTCCTCACACGCCGTAGCCGCGCATGGTCTGGCGGTTGGTCTTGACCGCGGCGGCCGGATCGGCGGCGGCGGTCTCGGATTCCTCTTCCAGCACCAGCCAGCCGTTGAAACGAGGTGCGGCGCTGGCGATATCGATCACGGCTTGGGTGTCGCAGACGCCCTTGCCGAGCATAGCCCAGATGCCGCTGGCGTCGACGTCTTTCAAATGTACGTAGCGGATGCGATCGCGGTAGGCGGTGAGCGTATCGATCATATCTTGATGGCCGCGCAATATGTGACCGGTGTCGGGCACCCAGCCGATGAGCGACGGATCGATCAGCGCGAAAATCCGGTCGTAGTCGGAACGGTCGAACAGCAAGGTGTTGTGGTGGGAACTGGGATGGACGGCGATTTCGACGCCAGCCTTGCGCCCGAATTCGCCGGCCTTGTTGTAGAACTCCGCAGCGATGGCAAATTTGTCGTCGCGCGGGCCGTCGGAGACGACGGTGGCCGAGCCCATGGAGACCAGCGCGCCGGGAAATGCGGCGGCGAAATCGATCCAGCGCCGTGCGGTCTCCAGGTCGGTGCCGATCTCGTCTTGCAGGGTGAAGCCGCTCTTCGAGCCGAATGCGAAAGAGACGAGAGTCAGTCCGGCCGACTTCAATGCCGTCGCGAATTCCGCCGGCCTGTCGGCATAGTGGCCGATCATCGTGTCGGTGATCTCGATGCCGGCATAGCCGCCATCGGCGATCGCCTTGAGCAGGTCGTCCGGACCGCCGGCAAAACGGTCTCCGAGCATTTCCCAGGTAAAGGTCTGGCAGCCGACTTTCAGGTCTTTCACGATCGTCCTTTCATTCCTTGATGCCGCCTGCGTCAGCCTTCGATGATGTGCCGCGGAAGAACAGCACCAGCCACGATCAAGGAGACCGGCTCCTTCTTGATGTCAGTCATTTTCTCCTCCTGGCAGCCTCCCAGCCAGCATTTCCGCATGTTCCATAAAAATTTTACGCGCGTCAACATTCAAAATGCTGTAAGCCTGCTTTCGAATGTGATCCGTTGCTAGTGCAATGGGTCAACCAGAGCGTTGCGACGTCGGGAGGTGGAATAGAAAATGCTGGAAAGATCAGCCGCTAAGCTCGGCATCGGCGTTGTCGGGTGTGGCAACATCTCGATGAGCTATTTGCGCAATGCGGCTCTGTTCGGTGAGGTAAAACTGCGCGCCTGTGCCGACATATCGCCTGACATGGCGGCCCTGCGCGCCAGCGAATACGGCATCCGGGCTCTCAGCGTCGACGCGCTCCTGGCCGATCCCGAAATCGACCTTGTCCTCAACCTGACCGTCCCGGCGGCGCATTTCGACATTTCGTTTTCGGCGCTTTCGGCGGGCAAGCACGTCTTCACCGAAAAGCCGCTGGCGACCTCGGCCAGCGATGGCCGCCGCCTTGTCGCCGAGGCGGCGGAGCGCGGGCTGCTGCTGGGTTCGGCTCCGGATACTTTCCTCGGCGCCGCCGGACGGCGGGCACGCCGCCTCATGGATGAGGGCGCAATCGGCCGCGCGGTGACCGGCACCGCCTTCATGATGGGGCGCGGCATGGAGCACTGGCATCCCAATCCGCAATTCTACTATCAGCCGGGCGGCGGACCGGTCTTCGACATGGGGCCCTATTACCTGACGATGCTTGTTAATTTGATCGGGCCGGTGGCCCGCGTGATGGCGATGGCGACGCGAGGCCAGGATGAGCGGCTGATTACTGCCGAAGGCCCCTATCGGAACACCAGCTTCACGGTCGGCACACCGACCAACATCCTGTCGCTGCTGGAGTTCCATTCCGGTGCCACTGTCACCTTCGGTGCCTCCTGGGATGTCTTCAGGCACTCTAACCATCCGATCGAGCTGCATGGGACCGAAGGCTCGCTCAGGTTGCCCGATCCGGACACGTTCGGCGGCACCGTCTCGCTGTCGGAACGTGGGGCCGACTGGGCCGACTTTCCCAGCGAGAGCGAACTCTATGGCGCGCGCAATTGGCCCTTCGCCGCGCCCGACCGCGCCAATTATCGCATGCTCGGCGTCGCCGATCTTTCGCACGCTCTGACAACCGGCAGAAGGCCGCGGGCGTCCGGCGACCTGGCGCTGCATGTGCTGGAAATCATGGAGGCGATCCTCGCTTCGGGAGAGAGCCGTGAGTCCGTCGCCGTCAACACAAAGGTTGATCAGCCGCCGCTTCTTGGGGAAGACGAAGCGGCCAGCCTGCTTGCCTGATATCGGAGGGGACCTAATATGACGACATCGCTTTCGCCCTTGCTCGATCCGGAGGCCCGGCATGTGCTCGACCTCGACCGGCAGGCGGCTGCCCCGCCATTCGAAGCCGGCACGCCCGAAGAAGCGCGCCGCGCCTATGAGCAAGGCTTTCCTGCACTCCAGGGCGAGCGCGAGCCGGTTGGCTCACTGACCGAGCGCACCATCGCCGGGCCAGGCGGCCCGCTGACGCTCAAGATCTATCGCGGACAGGGCGCGGTCGAGGCCGCTGCTCCTGCGCTGCTCTATCTGCATGGCGGCGGCTGGGTGATCGGAAGCCTCGACTCCCATGACGAGATTTGCCGGTGGTTTGCCAACATGGCGGCCTGCGTCGTCGTCTCTCCCGATTACCGGCTGGCGCCGGAACACAAATTCCCGGCGGCCATCGAAGATGGCCGCGCCGCACTTTCCTTCATGCAGGACGGCGCGGGCGATCTCGGCATCGATGCAGGAAGGATCGCTGTCGCCGGCGACAGCGCCGGCGGCAATCTCGCCACCGTGCTTTGCCTGCTTGCGCGCGGCGACAAGAACCCGCCGACCGCGCAACTGCTGTTCTATCCGAACACGGACGCCTCGCAGGCGGCGGACAGCTATCGCCGCTTCGCCGACGGCTATGGCCTGACAACCGCGACCATGGCCTGGTTCCGCGACCGCTATATCAGGGATGCCAAGGATATCGACGACTGGCGCGTGTCGCCACTCAAGGCCGAGAGCCTTGCCGGCGCAGCGCCGGCTTTTGTCGCCATCGCCGGTCATGACATCCTCACCGACGAAGGCGAGGCTTATGCCAAGCGTCTGGAAATTGACGGCGCGCCGGTCGTCCTGCGGCGCTGGCCCGGCCAGATACACGGCTTCGTCTCGATGGGCCGCCACAGCCCGGCGGCGCGGCAGGCAGTTGGCGCAGCGGTTGCCGCATGGCGCGGCTTCGATCCTATCTTTGAAACGCTCAGGCCGACTGACGCATGACCAGCGTCGCGTCGAGACTGACTTTGGAGGCAACTGCCGCGTCGTCCTCGTCCAGCAGGGCCAGCAGCGTCTCGACGCTGCGTCCCGCCATGGAAGCGAAGTCCTGCGCCATGGTGGTGAGGGCAGGGCAGGTGTAGCGGCTCAGCGGATGGTCGTCATGGGCTGCGACCCGCAGGTCGCAATCGCTCTTGCGGCCGACCTTGCGACCTTGCGAGTAGGCGGCGGCCATCACACCGAAGGCGAGACGGTCGTTGGCGCACAGAATGGTCTTGCCCGGCAGGCCACCATTGCCGAGCATCTTTTCCATCTGCTCGTAGCCGATCCGCTCGAAATCCCAGGTGTAGTCATCGGTATTGCCGATGACCACCGGCTCATGGCCGAGCCGCTGCATGGCGCCGACATAGCTGTTCAGGCGTTCGCGCGAATTGTGGTTGACGTGCGGGATGTCGAAATAGACCGGGGCATCGCCGGAACGGCAGAGATAATCGACGATGGTCGAGACGCTCTGGCTGTTGTTGTTGCCGACGAACGGCGTGTCGCCCTCCAGATAAGTGTCGAAATAGACGATCGGTATGGTCTGCGTCAGCTTTTCCAGCGTGCGGTGGTCCGAACGCAACCCGAGCGGCGCAATCAGAGCGCCGGAAACTTTTAGCGAAAGAATGGTTCGCGTCGCTTCCACTTCGAGCTCGCGCGAGCCATGCGAGGAGATCACGATCGGCCAGTAGCCCTCGTCGCGCAGCCTGAGTTCGATGCGGCTGACCATCTCGGAATAGAAGGGATCGGCAACCGTTGGCACCACGATGCCAATGCTGCGGGTTCGCTTGCGGTTCAGGTTGCGCGCAAAGAGATTGGGCTGGTAGTCGGACGCGCGCAGCGCAACCTCGATCCGCTGCCGTGTCGCCGGCTTGACGCTGGTCGGATCATCGAAATATTTCGACAGTGTCGGCCTGGAGACGCCGCAAGAGCGCGCAAAATCCTCCATAGTCTTGTGCGTTATCGACATCAAAGCCCCCGCGCTGCTACGAGCGCTGCCCGGTCTCTACATACGGTGCGCCAGCGCGCAACCGCAAGGCGAAACTTTACAGACAATTTCGATAGTTTCCATGCGTCAATTTATTAATTGACGCGAAAAAGCACAAGCCGTATTCACCTCCGTGGGCGTATTCGAAATTCGTATCCCCGGAAAATGCTCGCGAGGTTCATCCGAAGCGAGGCCGGGCGAAAACGCACGGAGGGATTCCGCGAGATGAAAAAGCTGGTCAGTGCCGGCGAGATACTCGTCGAGATCATGGCCGAGCGGATCGGCCAGAGCTTTCTCGAGCCTGGTCCGCTGCTTGGACCCTACCCGTCCGGCGCGCCCGCCATCTTCATCGGCCAGGCGGCGGCGCTCGGCCAGCCGGCTGGCCTTGTCGGGGCCGTCGGCGACGATGATTTCGGCAGGCTCAACATCGAGCGGCTGCGGGCGCTGGGCGCCGACGTGTCGGCGATCGCGGTTCACAAGGGCCATGCGACGGGCACGGCCTTCGTCACCTACCGGGCTGACGCCAGCCGGCATTTCGTCTTCAACATCCGCAACAGCGCCGCCGGCCTGATTGAGACCGACACGGCGGCGACAAAGCTGCTCGCCGATGCCGATCACGTCCATATCATGGGCTCGTCGCTGTTTTCCGACCGCGCCGTCGCGGTGGCGCTATCGGCGATCGAGACTGTCAAGGCCGGGGGTGGAACCGTGTCCTTCGATCCGAACATCCGCCGCGAGATCATGCATGCGTCCGGCATGCGCGCAGCACTCGACCAAGTGCTGGCGCGAGCCGACATCTTCCTGCCGAGCGGCGAGGAGCTCTTCCTGTTTTCGTCGGCGAAGGACGAGAAGGGCGCGGTCGACGAATTGCTGGCCCGTGGCGTGTCCTGCATCGTCCTTAAGAAAGGTGCCGCCGGCGCCGTTTATCATGATCGCCACGGTGCGGTCGCCTCGTCAGGCTTTGCCGTCGACGAGATCGATCCGACCGGCGCGGGTGATTGTTTCGGTGCTGCCTTCGTCTCGTTCTGGCTGCGCGGCGCGGCTCCTGCCGAAGCCCTGCGGATCGCCAATGCCTGCGGTGCGCTCGCCGTCACCCGCAAGGGGCCGATGGAAGGCATTTTCCCACTTGAAGCGGTCGAGGCCTTCATCGCCACAGGGAAGAACACGCAGTGAGTGCCGCGACGCACAGGTTTGCAAACATTGCGGCCAGGCGCGCCGCAGGTGAGAGAAGCGGCATCGCCTCGGTCTGCTCGGCGCATCCGCTGGTCATCGAGGCTGCCCTGCGCCAAGGCACGGCGCGGCACGCGGACGTGCTGATCGAGGCCACCTGCAACCAGGTCAACCACGAGGGCGGCTACACCGGGATGACGCCCGCCGGCTTCCGCAGCTTTGTCGAGGCGCATGCGCAGAAAGCAGGTTTCCCAATTGATCGCCTGATCCTCGGCGGCGATCATCTCGGGCCGAATCCGTGGAAGCACATGGCCGCGGCCGCCGCGATGAAGAAGGCGGCGGCGATGATCGATGCCTATGCGAGCGCCGGCTTCACCAAGATGCATCTGGATACGAGCATGGCCTGCGCCGACGACCCTACGGTGCTTGCCGACGAGATCATCGCCGCACGCGCGGCCGAACTTGCTGAAATCGCCGAGGCGGCGGTCGAGCGGGCAGGCGGCGAAAAACCCGTCTACGTCATCGGCACCGAAGTTCCGGTGCCGGGCGGGGCGCTGGAGGCGCTCGACCACCTGCATGTGACGGCGCCCGGAGATGCCTTGCGCACCGTAGAAATCCACGCGCGAGCGTTTTCCCAAGCCGGTCTCGAAGCCGCTTTCGCCCGTGCGATCGGCGTCGTGGTCCAGCCCGGCGTCGAATTCGGCAACACCGGGATCGTGCCCTATGCGCCGGCCAAGGCGACCGAACTGGTGGCCGTGCTCGACCGCATGCCGCAGTTTGTTTTTGAGGCGCATTCGACCGACTACCAGCCGGCCGAATCGCTTGACGCTCTCGTTCGCGACGGCTTCGCCATCCTCAAGGTCGGACCCTGGCTTACTTTCGCGCTTCGCGAAGCGCTGTATGGGCTCAGTCATATCGCCGATATCCTCGCGCCGGACCCTTCGCGCGAAAGCCTGCCTGCCGCGATGGAACGCATCATGCTGGCGTCGCCGGACAATTGGCAGAAATACTATCCGGGCACGCCGGAAGAGCAGCGCGTGCAACGGCACTTCTCGTTCAGCGACCGCATCCGCTATTACTGGCCGACGCCGGCGGCGCAACGCGCGACGCAGACGCTGCTGGACGTGCTGGGCGACAAGGATATTCCCCGGCCTCTGATCAGCCAGTATCTGGGGCAGCTCGACGCCGAGGTTGCGGCAGGCCGGGTCAAGCCCCTCGCGCACGGCCTTCTGATCGGCAGCATCACCCGTGTCCTCGATATCTACGCGGACGCGACGGGACAGTAGGGATCGCGCTGCCGGAAAGACGGCATCCGCCTAAATCCGCCTCATATACATCCGATGTCGACGTCGTTTCGAAAAGGGCGCCGCAGCAATTTACAACTAACATGTTAGTGTGCTAATGCTGCGCGCACATTGATATCTGGAGAGAATAGCAGTGGCCTCGCGCTTTGGTCTTTCGGTTGCCCTCACCACGCCTTTCAAGCCGTCCGGGCAAATCGCCATCTCTCCGATGATCACGCAGGCCCGGGCTTGCCTTGGCGCCGGCTGCAGCAGCGCAACGCTCTTCGGCACCACCGGGGAAGGCGCCTCGGTGGGCACAGGAGAGCGGCGGATCGTTACCGAGGCCATGCTGGCCGCCGGCATTCCGGCACATCAGCTCGTCGCCAGCGTGCTGGTCGATGCGGCCGAAGACGCCGCCGAACAGGCGCGGCATGCCTTGCAATGCGGCGTCCGCAACATCCTGCTGGCTCCGCCGAGCTACTTCAAGAATGTCGGCGAGGACGGGCTGTTCGGATGGTTTTCCGCCGTCTTCGCTGCGCTCGGCCCGCTGGCCCGCGGCGTTCTCCTCTACAACATCCCTTCTGTCACCATGGTGCCGCTTCCGCTTGCCCTGATCGGTCGGCTGCGTGCGGCTTTCCCCGGAGTGGTCGCCGGCGTCAAGGATTCGGGTGGCGACTGGAGCTACAGCGAGGCGCTGCTGAGAGCCCATGGTGACCTGGTGATCCTGATCGGCGACGAGCGGCACCTGGCCAGAAGTGTGCGCCAGGGCGGGCAGGGCGCCATTTCCGGTATGGCCAATTTTGTCACCGGCGAAATCCGCGCCATGGCCGAGGACGGGCGCGACGATGCCCGCGTCGAGAGCTTCGTGCTCGAATTGCTCAAATATCCAGTTATCCCTGCGGTGAAGGTCATGGTGGCGCGCAAGACCGCCGACGAGCGCTGGCTGACCGTCCGTCCGCCGCTGGAGCCGATCACCTCGCAGGGGCGGCAACAGCTTGCTGCCGCCTATGACAGGCTGTTTGCGACAGAGCCGGCCTGACCGGCAAGGGAAGCGCGCTGAAATGGACGACAGCAGCGAACCGGCCACCCTCAGGGAAAAAGCTTATGCCAGCTTCACGCGGCATTTGCTGGCCCGCGATCTCAGGCCGGGACAATTCGTGTCGCAGCGCGAGCTGGTTGCCTTTACCGGGCTGCCGCTTGGCGCCATCCGCGAGATCGTGCCGCGTCTCGAAGCCGAGGGGCTTTTGACGACGATCCCGCAGCGCGGCATGCAGATCGCCCATATCGACATCAACCTGATCCGCGAAGCCTTCCAGTTTCGCCTGTTCATGGAGCGTGAGGCGGTGGCGCTGTTCACCGTCAACGCCTCCGACGCCGTGCTCGCCGGCCTGCGGCGCGAACATGAGGACATGCTGGCTCAAGCCTTGTCGCAGACGCCGACGCCGGAAATGGAAGCCAAGGCCCAGAACATCGATTGGGCCATGCACGACACCTTCATCGATGCGCTGGGCAACGAGATCATCGCCAAGGCGTATCTAGTCAATTCGGTAAAGATCAGGCTGATCCACCAGGAGCGTTTCCGCATCGATGGGCGCGTCGTGCCGGTGATGCAGGAGCACCTGACGGTGATCGAAGCGCTCGAGAGCCGCGATCCGCAAAAGGCGGTCGAGGCGATCAGCCGGCATATCGACAATGCGCGCCGGTTGGCGCTCCAGATCTGAGGACGTATGGTTCGCGGCTGCCGCGACGCTATCCACAACGACAGCAACCCAAGGGAGGAAGAAATGTCGTCCAATCCGTTCAAGCCAACAAGAAGGCAAGTCCTTGCAGGAACCACGGCGCTGGCAGCCGCGGGCCTGGCGGGCCTTCGCCCGAGTTTTTCCGCCAGCGTCGACTGGAAGCGTTTTGCCGGCACCACGCTCGACGTCAATCTGGTTAAAAGCCCGCGCAGCGACACCATCCTGAAATATATCGCCGAATTCGAGGAGCTGACCGGCATCAAGGTCAATGCCGAGGCGACGCCGGAACAACAACAGCGGCAGAAGACGGTAATCGAGCTCAGCTCCGGCAAGCCGAGCTTCGATGTTGTGCATCTGAGCTATCACGTGCAGAAGCGCCAGTTCGAAAAGGGTGGCTGGCTGGCCGACATCGCCGGCTATCTCGCTGACCCGACGCTGACCGATCCCGGCCTAGTCGAAAGCGATTTCGCCGAGGCCGGCATGCTTTTCGCCAAGGATAACCAGGGCGTGCTGCGTTCGCTGCCCTTCTCGGTGGACTACTGGATCGTCTACTGGAACAAGGAGCTGTTCGAGGCCAAGGGCCTCAACTATCCCGAGACTTTCGACCAGCTGGTGGCCGCCGCCGAAGCGCTGACCGATCCATCGGCCGGCACGTTCGGTTTCGTCGCCCGCGGCCTCAAGAATGCCAACACGCCGGTGTGGACGTCGCTGATGCTCGGCTACGGCATGACGCCGCTCGACGACAAGGGAAAGCTGCGCACCGAAACGCCCGAGGCGATCGAGGCCGCTGCCCTCTACCAGAGGCTGATGACCAAGTCCGCCCCTCCGGGCGTCACCGGCTTCAATTGGGCTGAAGCGCAGTCCGCCTTCCTGCAAGGCAAGATCGGCATGTGGTTCGATGGCGTGGGTTTTGCCCCGCCGATGGAAAATCCCGAAAAGTCGCGCGTGGTCGGCAAGGTCGGCTACGGCGTCATGCCCAAGGGTCCCAAGGCGCATGCCTCCGGGACGTTCGGCGACGGCCTCGGCGTCACCGCCTCCAGCGAAAAGAAGGAAGCCGCCTATCTGTTCTGTCAGTGGGCGGTATCCCCGGCGATGGGCGCACGCCTGCTCCAGGCAGGCGCCGGCGTGCCGTTCCGCAAGTCGGTGCTGGAAGATCCCAAGGTGCGCGAAGGCGTCACCATGCCGGCAAGCTGGCTCGATGCGGTGGTTCAGTCCGGCAACATCAGCAAGCTGGCGTTGCCGGTGATCATCCCGGTCACCGAGTTCCGCGACATCTACGGCGTGGCGCTGACAAACATGATTGCCGGCGCTGATCCTGCCGAAGAGCTGAAGAAGGCCACCGCGCAGTTCCAGCCGGTTCTCGACAGGAGCGAGCAGGGCTGATGTCCGCCATCGCCCCTGAACGCACCGGGGTAGCGACGCAAGCCATCGAAGGGAGCCAGACGATTCGGCTGGCTCCCAACTACTGGCCTTTCGTCGTTCCGGCTCTCGTCGTCGTTGGCGCCGTGATCGTCTTTCCCTGGGCCTTCACGCTCTGGATGAGCGTCAACCGCTGGACGCTCGGCCAGTCGCGGAGCTTTGCCGGGATGGAAAACTATCTCCGTCTGGCCAGCGACCCGCGATTCTGGGAATCCCTTGTTCATACGTTGACCTACACCTCCCTCTCGGTGGCAGCGCCGATGTTCTTGGGCACTGTCGCCGCCCTGATCTTCGATGCCAGGTTTCCGCTGCGCGGCCTGCTGCGCGGCGTCTTCGTCATGCCGATGATGGCAACGCCAGTTGCCGTGGCGCTGGTCTGGACCATGATGTTCCATCCCCAACTCGGCGTGCTCAACTACCTTCTATCGCTGGTCGGCATCCCGGCGCAGGAATGGATATTCAACGCCAACACGGTCATCCCTTCGCTGGTCGCGGTCGAGACCTGGCAGTGGACGCCGCTGGTGATGCTGATCGTGCTGGGCGGGCTGGCCTCGGTACCGCGCGAGCCGTTCGAGAGCGCCGAGATCGACGGTGCCAATGCCTGGCAGCAATTCCGCTACCTCACCCTGCCGATGATCGCGCCGTTCCTGATGATTGCGTTGATCATCCGCACCATCGACGCGCTGAAGAGCTTCGACATCATCTATGCGATGAC
Organism: Mesorhizobium sp. WSM4813; assembly: GCF_055811555.1. Lineage (NCBI taxonomy): Bacteria > Pseudomonadati > Pseudomonadota > Alphaproteobacteria > Hyphomicrobiales > Phyllobacteriaceae > Mesorhizobium > Mesorhizobium sp. WSM4813. The sequence goes on along the minus strand of NZ_JBVVQU010000007.1, from coordinate 19,617 downwards.
CCAGGGCGGACCGGGCACGGCGTCCGAAACCATCAATATCTATCTCTACAACACCGCCTTCTCCTACTACGACATCGGCTATGGCTCGGCCATGGCCGTGGTGTTCTTCATCGTCATCGTGGCGCTGTCATTCATTCTCCTGATGCTGCGCCAGCGCTCGCAGTGGAACGATGCGGAGGGCAAATAGATGAGCTCACGTCTGCTCAACCAGATCGGCCTGTTTTTCGCGGCTCTGGTCATCGTCTCGCCGGCGATCCTGTTCTTCCTCTGGATGATCTCGCTGTCGCTGAAATTCGAGATCGACAACGGCGCCTATCCGCCGATCCTGATCCCCGAACGTTTCGCCTGGTCGAACTATGTGAAGGTGTTCGAGGAGAACAATTTCCTGCTCTATCTCTGGAATTCGGTTCTGGTGACCGGCACGGCGACACTGCTGGCGCTGCTGATCGGCGTACCGGCCGGCTATGGCATAGCGCGGCTCAAGGCCGAAAAATCGGCGGTCGTCATCATGATCGCCCGTATGACGCCGGGGCTGTCCTATCTCATCCCGCTGTTTCTGCTGTTCCAATGGATCGGCATCCTCGGCACGCTCTGGCCGCAGATCATCATCCACCTGGTGGTGACGGTGCCGATCGTAGTCTGGGTGATGATCGGCTATTTCGAGACCACGCCGATGGAACTGGAAGAGGCGGCCAACATCGACGGCGCCAGCTCCTGGCAGGTGTTCCGGCTGGTCGCCCTGCCCATCGCCAAGCCGGGCATCGTTGTCGCCTTCATCCTGTCCGTTATCTTTTCGTGGAACAATTTCGTCTTCGGCGTGGTGCTCGCCAGCCGTGAGACGCGCACGCTGCCGGTCGCCGTCTACAACATGCTTTCCTACGAGCAGGTGAGCTGGGGGCCGCTCGCCGCGGCGGCGCTGGTGGTGACACTGCCGGTGCTGGTGCTGACCATGTTCGCGCAAAAGCAGATTGTCGCGGGGCTGACCGCCGGAGCGGTCAAGGGCGGCTGAAGCCGCAATCTAGCTGGACATCACTCTTTTCTCCCGGAGAAATCCAATGGCATCGGTAACAATCAACAACGTGCAGAAGGCTTTCGGAGCCACCAAGATCATCCACGACGTCAGCGTCGATATCGCCGACGGCGAGTTCGTCATCCTGGTCGGCCCGTCGGGATGCGGAAAGTCGACGCTGCTGCGTATGATCGCCGGACTTGAAACGATCTCGGGCGGGAAGATCGCCATCGGCGAGCGTATGGTCAACAATCTGCGGGCGCGGGACCGGAACATCGCCATGGTGTTCCAGAACTACGCGCTCTATCCGCATATGACGGTTGCCGGCAATATGGGCTTTGCCCTGAAGATCAAGAAAGCCGATCCGGCCGATACCGCCGGCCGCGTCAGGAATGCCGCCAGCATCCTCGGCCTGGAAAAGCTGCTTGAGCGCTATCCGCGTCAGCTCTCCGGCGGCCAGCGCCAGCGCGTCGCCATGGGCCGCGCCATCGTGCGCGACCCGCAGGTCTTCCTGTTCGACGAGCCGCTCTCCAATCTCGATGCCAAGCTGCGCGTCCAGATGCGCGGCGAGATCAAGGCGCTGCACCAGCGGCTGGGCACCACCACCATCTACGTCACGCATGACCAGATCGAAGCGATGACCATGGCCGACAAGATCGTCGTGCTGCATGACGGCCTTGTCGAGCAGATCGGCGCGCCGCTGGACCTCTACGACCAGCCGGCCAATCTCTTCGTTGCCGGCTTTATCGGCTCGCCTGCCATGAACTTCATTGCCGGCCGCATCGAGGAAGGCGCGTTCCGCGGCGCCGGCGGGCTGATCCTGCCGCTGCCGGAAGGCGCCCGCCCGGCTGATGCTGCAGGACGCGAACTTGTCTACGGCATCCGCCCCGAACATATCCGCGCAACCGCCCAGGGCATGCCAGGAACGGTGACGCTTCTGGAAGCCACGGGTTCGGAAATCTTCGCCAAGGTCGACTGCGCCGGCGAGGAAATTTCCTGCCTGTTCCGCGAGCGGCTACCGCTCAAGCAAGGCGCGCAGGTGCGGATCGAGATCGATCGCGCATGCGCCCACCTGTTCGACGCGAAAACCGGCCGGCGCCTGTGATTGGCGTGGCCTGCGTGGCGGGTTCGCTCACGGCTGAGGTTCACCAAGACTTTGAAACTATGGTGATCCCGACAACGTCGTTGAGGAACTGGGTCGGTAGAGCCTCAAGACAGCTACCGCTCTTACAGCATGCCAGCGGGGCATCACAGTTCAATGACCTGCAAGTCCGAAGCCGCTAACCCCTCGTCTACCTCCTGCACGCAACGGCGCTGCGGCACTTTGAGCTGCCGCATGACCCGGCCTCATGGCCCCTGGCAAAAATACTCCGATTTTCGGTGACGCCAACCTTCGGATCGTGGGTCATGCGCTAGAGCGAGATACCATCTCTGCGGTCGATCGGGCCAACGCTCTCGAGTCCCGGATCAGCTTCTGCGGCTTCTGCGCCGTAGACCCTCCAGAGCATGTAGACAAAATACCCGACTTGCAAAACTACCGGGCTAATGATCGCCCAGCCGATTGAACCCGTTGCCCAATACGTCGAGATCGACACAAGGCACGACGTAGTGAGTATCCCCACCAGGACCTGCAGAACGTTCATCTGTTTTTTCAAAGCGTCCCGGAACTGACAACAGCCGAGAGGCTCCCCCAACCCAATACTCGATACTCAATACCCCGAACCAACATCCCATCATTTTAGGGATGGCGCAAGTACCATGTCGGGTAGCGGCTGCGACATGCAACCGTCCGTTTAAAGTCGTTTATTCCGGCGGTCTGTCGGCTGCCAACGAAGGGTGTAAAAGCTGGTGGCGACTCTCGCGGATGGCTCCGCCGGGGGCGATCGGTGTATCCTCATCGGCGTTCGCCTTGCCCTGTCCTGCAGGCGGTTCACACCAACCTCGCAGGCAGAGCGAGTTGCTGCCCTGCAAGCGGGGACGCCGATTGGCCAAGCCAGTACGGCAGATATCTGGTTAGAGGGAGATCCATAGACCAAAAATTCCGATTGGCGTCCTAGCGTCGGTGATCGTTAACTGGGCAGACGAGACAGTTCGAAGTCGGTTCCATTTCTGGACAGCAGCTGCTCGGCGGACCGGAACATCTCGTCAAACGCGCGTTCATTTTCGAAGACGACCCCTCCGACGCTTATGCTCAGGACATCCTCCGCCCCTTTTGGCGCGAAATAGACTTGCGCAACGCGCGCCCGTATACGCTCACCGACCTCCTTGGCGTCTTCTTCAGTGGCACCAGGTAGAAATACCCCAAAGATGGATGTCCCTATGCGGCCGATCAGATCCTTCTCGCGTACTGATGACCTTATGGTCGAGGCTATGAGCCGCAAGGCCTCGTCGCCCCATTCAATACCAAATCGTAGGTTGATGGATCGAAGGTGTTCGGGATGGATGACCAGGAAGGCGCCCGAACGAGAGCCATGCTCAAATGGCTTCTTTACTCTCCGTTCGATGATCGAAGTAAAAACCGTTCCGTTCAAGCAGCCCGTCAGGCCGTCGTAGGTCGCTGACTTGTTTAGCTCTTGCCGGTAGCGGCGGATCTCAACCCGGCCCCAGCCGATCAACAGGAAAAGCGGGAGCCCAATGGCGAGGGGGACGAGCGTTGCCGTGACGACGCCGCGTCCGAACGGCGTGAGCCCATCGGCGAACAGGAGCAGATAGTTGAGGGCTAGCGAAAAGCCCAAACTCCCGGCGGTCCCCAGAAGCGTCAGCCACGCGGTACTCTTCCACGCCTGGGCAGAGCTGTTCGCCATCGATTTTGTCACTACCCGATCTCCTGTCAGATAGGCTGGCATAAGGCCGGCAAGTTACAAATTCGGTCTCAAAAGCCAATACAATTTGATAGATCGGATTGACGAGCTCTGGCTGACCCACAGATGAAGCTGGAGTTGCCCGCGAGAAAGATGGAAGACAACAGTTAACGAACTAAGTGTCGGCGCAGGCTGAACAACCAGCAGCGCAGGCAGCCGCCTGTATCAGCATGCTGCTCTAGAGCCTGTTCCGCCCCGATAAAATCGGGATGGGGCTCTGTCTTTATGTTTGAGCATGATCTTTTCCGAAAACCGGATTCCACTTTTCGGGATCATGCTCCAGCTTCGGCAAGTAGGGTTCCCTTAGGGCTCAAACGGCGAGCTGCCTATCGAGGCGGACCGAATATACCCATCTCCGTGTCCATCGCTGTCACCTCCGCCTTGCGGTAGATGCCGCTCGGCAATGAAAGGGCCCAGCCATTGGAGACCAGCCAGGCGCCGACATCCTGCCTGCCGAGCCTGCATGGGGCGGCGATAGCGAAACGATCCCCTTCCGGTGGCACGAAACAATTCAGTGCGCGTCCGCGCAACCAGGAGTTGAAGGCTGCGCGCGCGCGTTGGCCGCAAGGCCAGATGACGTCATGAAAGGAACAGGTCTTGTCCATGTCAATGCTCTGGACCCCGCTGATGACCACCGTCCGTCCCATCGATTCGAAGATCGCGGACGAATTCGCAATCGGAGCGTAGAGCAGGACCTCCCGCCAGTCTTGCGGCATCGGCGTTTTCGGGGGCACGGCGAGACCGAGTTCGCTGAGTGACGGACGGGGCTCAATCCGTTCGATTTCCGAAGAATCAAGTTGTGGCGGAGCGATGAGGTCCTGAGCAATCTTGCGTGCCGGCTCTCGCCGTTGAGCGTCGAGAACGGTTGCGCCCGGTCGGGTCAGCTGCTTGCCGCGGATATCATGAGACGGCGCAGGAACAGGCCGGTCGACCGAAAGCAATGCCCCGCCCTGAATGATCAGGAGGAGCCCGGCCAGAAGCTCCAGGCTTGCGAGCGCGACAGCCAAGCGGATGCGGCTCGGCCTGCCCATCAGGTCGAAAAAGTCCTACGGGTCCGCGCCGGGTCAAAAACCCGACGTGGATCTGGCAACCAATTTGAGCGCACTCTTTTCAATTCGATAGAACGGCATCGATCGCTGGCTGGATCCGTCGGCGCGAAACCGGAATAGACCTGTGGATCCGCGAAACCCGCTCGGATTTTCGAGTACCTGTTTGCTGAAGCCATCGGGTCCAACCGCGCTGGCGATCCCAGCAGTCAGCGCAACCATATCATAGGCGTAGGCGACATTGACGTCGGGCTGATAGTTATAGGCAGTCTTGAAGCGGTCGGCGATTGGTCCGGTTTCGCGCGGATCGAGCGTGGCGATATAGGCCCCTTCAAACAGCGGTTCGATGGGGCGTTCCAGCCACCGGTTTGTTCCCACCACTGCGACTGTTGTTCCCGGGATACCCTTCGATTTCAGGGCGGCAAGGATTTGCAGCGGGCTGTCGTCTCCGCTGGCGACAATGACGGCGTCCGGAGCATCCACGAGTGAGCTCATGTCGGTGACCGCTTTGGTGCCGCCGTCGCCTGCCGTGTACGGGATAGTGACCGCCAGCGTTGCGCCATAGATGCTTAGGCTGTTCGCGACCCGCTTTTCAACGGCACTGCCGTTCGAGCCAGCTGCGACAAGCAACACGAACTTCTTGCTGCCTTTCGCCGCGATGCCTGCGGCGCCCGCGGCCGCGCTGTCTGCCTCGCTGAGGCGCACGGCATAAACGCCTGGACCGCCTGCGAAATTGTTGGCAAGTGCAAACACTGGCGGCCGTTTCGGTCCCGATAATTTGGCAATATGCTGTGCCGCCGGTAGTTCGGTCGGACCGATGACGACTTTCGCCCCCGTCGTGATCGCCTTTATCGACAATTCGCTGGCGTGTGCACTGTCGCCCCGCGTGTCCTCGACCGTCAGTGTGAGCAATCCTTTGCCAAGATCCGCCATTGCGAGTTTTGCGGCATCGAGCATCTTCCTGCCGGTTTCCCCCGTGGCTCCAGGGGCGGACAAGGGCAGCAGCATCGTGATCTTCGTCGAACCACTGCCGATCGATTGGGTCGCCTGGGCTCGGCCCGCAACTGCGGCGTCATTCTGCACTCCGGGTGCGGCCATTGCAGCCGGATCGAGCGCTTCGGAAACGCTGCCTTTCGACTGGCAACCTGACAATGCCACGGCGAGCGCAAAGGCGATTGCCCTCGTCCGCAGGCAGAAGACCTGTCGGCCAGCTTCCATGATTTCCCACCCTATGTGCCGCCGGGTCCCTTCCCGGTCTGATCTTCAAGTCATGTCACGGCTGAGTTACGCCGTCTTGTAGTTCTTTAGCCTGCAAAAGCCGGGCTCTGAGCGTCCTGATCACGGCGTGTGCGAGCTGCGGCTCCAGGTCTTAGATCGACGATTGGCAGGTCGCAAATGCCTTCAGCTTTTCTCTCGTCCATTCCTGGGTGGCATCGCAGCGGGTCGGCCGTAACCGCTCGGGCAAAGCATTTTGTACTCTAGTGGATTGTTCCGACGCACCCGCGCCGGCTTGCATGGCAAGCAGGTCAAAACCGATCAAGGCAATCGTTCCGGCGATCGCCCGCAGTGTTCGGGCGGCCATCATTGTCAGCCAGCCGGCGCGTCGCCGCCATTTTGGTTAGTTCATGTACTCGACCATGCGGTCGTGGAAACACTCGCATTTATTTAGGTAGTCTTCGTCGCGATAATTTGTCTTCAAATAGCCGTAAGCCTTGCCGCAGGCGACCTTGGCCTCGGAGGCCCAGACGAAGACAGGCCGTGACGAATGGATCCATTCCGAGCTGTTGGCGACGGCGACAGACTCGTCCATCAGTTGCACTACCTGGTTCTTGAGATCGACGATGTTGTCGGTCTGGACCAAGTTGGACGTGCCGACGACGCGACAATAATCGACCGACGGAGCTTCGATGATGTCGGCGGCATACCCCGTCGATCCAACAGCCAGGAACAGTGTTGCACCGGCAACCAGAAGTCTAGCAGACTTTTTCATGATGAATTCCCCTCTACCATTCGAATGTATAGCATAGCATCTAGCCCGTGCACTATTCCCCTAAACCGCATTGGCCGTGGTCGTATGCTGGGTTATCCCGTCGTCATAAAGCAGCGTGATCGTGCTGGACACCGGCACGTTCGTTAGCGTGGCCACGTCCACGAAATTGGTGCCGTTGGCGGTACCGTCAGCATCGACGCTTAGCGTGCCGCTCCCCGCATCGTAGTTCACGAACTCGCCGATATTGGCTCCCCCCGGGGCTGTATCGAACAACGACGTCAAGTCGATCACGTCGCCCTGGCCGCCGGCGCCGCTGTAGTCGGAGATCAGATCCTTGATGTCCAGCTGGTCGAGTTTGAACGTATCAGCGCCGTTTCCTCCAGTCATTGTGTCTTGGCCGAAACCTCCAACGAGGAGATCGTTGCCGTCGCCACCGCTGATAAGATCGCTGCCACCACCGCCGCTGAGGAAATCATTGCCTCCCCTGCCTATGATGACGTCATTGCCGCCATTGCCATTGAGGTGGTCGATACCGGATGTGCCATAGATCTGGTCGGCCAAGGTGGCATCGCCATTCACCGTTATTCCAGGATCGCCAGGATCATGGGAGAAGAATTCGAATCTGACTGCGCGGGCCTGGTAGTTGCCGCCATCGTTGTCGAAATAGGAAAGTGTCCATGTGTCGCCGGCGACCGGTGGATTTGCGATCAGATAGTCCGCGAGCGTCGTCGTCGTTGCGACCCCGGCGCCGTCGAGAAGGAAGATATGGTCATAGTCGACGGTCGCCTTCATCAGGCCGGTGGCCGGGTCGTAGGTCCAACTCTGCTCGAATGTTCCGGCAGTCAAATCGTCTTCAACAACTGCAAAACGGTTCGCTCCAATCCTGATCTCGACTTGAACTTCCTGCTCGCGATGCGATCCCGCACTGCCATCTCCGAACACGCCTGGATTGCGTTCCCCCAGCGGGATCGGAGTTACGAAGGGCGACTCCTGGAAGTCGGTGTAGACTACTACCGTCGAGCCATGGGGATCGGCCGTTATGGCGCTTACCGTGGCTTGGGACAGGCTCAGGTTCTGGGTCTGGTCATTTCCGGACGTGAGCGGGCTGTTACCATTACCCACCTGTGCGGTATCGCTGGGCAAGCTGGTCGGCGGGACTTCGTGGATGCCAACAGTCTGAGTGACGTGGGCGGTGCCGTCGAAGACGTCCAGCGATAGATTGACGTTGACGGTGTCGGTTACCGTTGCGGTCGGCCTGTAGACCAGGTCGTCCAGCAGGTTGATGCCGCCGGCCGGATCGTAGAGCACAGTGCCGGCCGTCAGGGCGACGTAGGTGACGCCATCGAAATAGAACGTGCCTGTGGGGATCGTCCCCGTCGCGGTGACGATGAGGTTATCGCCATCCGCGTCGGTCGGGATAGTCACCAGCAAGGGATATCCGTTGGGATAGCTCGGCGTGCTCAAAGTTTGCTGTGCCGGATCGCTCGACATCCAGTTCTGGGTGTTTGCGGCAACCGGCGCATTGTTGACGTCCGACAGGGTGATGGTCAGCGTTGTCGTCGACAGGTCGCCGTCGCCGTCCATGATGGTGTAGACGAAGGTGTCGGTGGCGCCGCCGGCCGGCACGGCGTTGGCAAAGCCGTCATAGCTGTAGGTGCCGTTGGCGTTCAGCGTCAGCGTGCCGTAGGTGCCGGCAATGCCGGCGCCGCCGAGCCCGCCGCTCACCGGGCTGGCGGTGTTGCTGCCGGCAGCCACGCCGACAACGCCGCCACCGGCGGCCGCACCGTCGGCGCCGAACACGTCATCGGTGGCGTCGCTCAGCACGTTGCCGGTGGCGATGGCGCCCTCGGCCACGCTGTTGGTGTCGGCGTTCGCCGTCGGCACGTCGTCGACGACGTCGATGGTGATGGTGCTGGTGATCGTGTTGCCGGAGGCGTCGGTCGCCTGGTAGGTGAAGCTCTCGACGTTGTCGACCGTGTTGGTGCCGTTGTTGGCATCGGCGCCGTCGACCGGTGCGGTCAGCGTGTAGCTGTAGGTGCCGTCGGCATTGAGGGTCAGCGTGCCGTGCGAGCCGGTCGCGCTGCCGACCAGCGCATAGGTGTAGGGGCCGCTGCCGCCGGAGACGTTGTCGGCGACCGTGCCGGTCACCGTCTCGGCCGGGCTCGGCGGATTGCTGCCGATCGCCAGCGCCGCTTCGTTGACCGTGGCGTCGTCATTGGCGGCCGCCAGGCCGCTGTCCGACAGGGTGATGGTCAGCGTTGTCGTCGACAGGTCGCCGTCGCCGTCCATGATGGTGTAGACGAAGGTGTCGG
>NZ_JBVVQU010000007.1:0-10299 GCF_055811555.1 Mesorhizobium sp. WSM4813 | reverse complement strand
GGTGGCGATGGCGCCCTCGGCCACGCTGTTGGTGTCGGCGTTCGCCGTCGGCACGTCGTCGACGACGTCGATGGTGAGTGTATCGTTGGCGCTCTGCCCGTCCTGGTCGGTCAGCACCACTGCAAAGTTCTCGAACAGGCTGTTCTCACCGAGGGCGGTGGGATGTGCCTCGTTGTCGAGGAGCGTGTAGGTGTAGCTCACCTGACCTGTCGCGGCATCGTAGGCCGTCACAGCCAGCGTGTTGCCCTCCGGCGTCGTGAACGAGCCCGCCGTGAACACGCCATTGGTGATGAAGGCCTGACCACCAATCGTCAGCGAGGCAATGCCGTCGGGCGAGGAGATGGTGAAGGTGCCCGTACCGGTCTCGGCCGTGCTTGACGGGTTCGACCCGGGCCCGCCCGGCGTCCCGACATTTAACGCCTCTTCATTCACCGTCACGTCGCCGCCACGGGCCTCGGGCGTCAGGTCGCTGATCACCGGCGGTGCATCGCCGATCGAGATTGTCAGTGTCGTGTGCGACAGGTCGCCGTCGCCATCCTTGATGGTGTAGGTGAACACGTCGTCGACGCCGCCGGGCGTGCCGGCATCGCGCGCATAGCTGTAGGTGCCGTCCGCGTTCAGCGTCAGCTTGCCGTAAGTCCCCTGGATCTGCACGCCAAGCGTACCAGCGTCGTCCAGATCGGAATTCGTCGTGCCGCCCGTGACGCCGACCACGGTCGCACCATCGGCGCCCTGCGTGTCGGCCGCCCCGTCAGTCACGTTGACGTCAAGGCCGTCTGTCCCGCCAGCAAGCACATTACCTGTCGCGGGGCCGAACTGACCCGCCGCGATGCTGTCCGTGTCGGCAATCGCCGTCGGCGCGTCGTCGACGATGTTGATGGCCAGGTTGCCTGGCGCTGCCGGATCGCCGTCGGCGTCCGTCACCGCGACCGGGAGGTTTACGCTGGTGATGTCTCCGGAGGTGTTGTCGATGAGAGTATAGGAATAGCTGATCGTGCCGAGGCCGGTCGCGGGATCATAGACATAGCTCGCTGTCAGCGAGCCGGTCGCGTCGGTGAAGGTCTGGGGCACACCGGTCAGCACATGGCCGCCCAGCGAGACTTCCGACACGCCGTCCGGCGAACTGAAGCCGATCGTGCCGGAGGTCGTCTCCGAGGTCGCAGGCTCGTTCGAGCCTTGTGACTCGCCGCTGCGTGCCGGCAGGCCAGCCTCATAGACCGTGGTCGAGGCCACAGGATCAATCGAAGGGGTAGAGTCGTTCTCCCTGACGCCAATCGTCAGTTCCCGCGGCTCCAAACGGCCAAACTGCAAGGCCGTCGGCGGCAGCAACGCCGACAGATCGAATCCATTGCCGATCCCGCCGACCGGAACCGCGAAGTTTCCGCCGGCGCTGCCTGGCGTCCCGTTTCCCGGCCCCGCCGAGATCGAGCCGTCGGCGCCGAAGGCAATGTCGACATGGCTAGCTTCAAGCGCCGCCAGCAAGGCGACGCGCGGCACCTCAATGTCGCCGACAATAAAGGTCGGCACGTTCAGGGCACCGTCCTTGATGACGACCACCGAGCCGTCTGGCTGTTCGAGCAGAAGGTGGCGGCCATCGACTCGGATATTGTCGATGGCGACGTTGGCCGGAAATCTCACGGTGTTGCTGGCGTCGGCTACATATTCATGCGGCGCCGCAGCCGCTGGTGCATTGGCCGCTGCCGGCGCTTCCGTTTGCACTGGTGCGCCGTTGCCCACATCCGCCGGCACCGGCTCGGCTGCTGCCGGTTGCTCGGTCGAGTCTGCTTGCGCGACCTGGATTCCTGCCGCCGATGCCAGGGCGCTGTGTTCATTAGAAGCAGAATGTTCGTCCGAAGAACCTGAAACATTGTCCAATTCGGTAATTGTCGCCATAGCTGAAACCCCTCCGGTATTTCTCTGGAAGAGACAGCGGTCACCTCGGCTTTGCAACAGTCTCGTAATCTATTCCATATATCCTAATATGCATCTGCCACTATTTTTTACGTATGGTAAACCACATTTATATAACCCAATATATGTTGGGGCTGCCGGGCAATTTGCTGGCAATCCTTACGACAATGACGCGAAAGAATAAGTATAAATATATATAAAATTTTATACAAAACAGACGAAGCCCTTTGCGACAATGTTATCTACCTTCCTTTCCAATAATTTGAGACAAGATTGGTAGCGTCCACAGTCAAAGGTGGGCGTTATGAAAAAAGAAAAGGCTGGCCTGGCAACCGGGCTCAAAATGCTTTTGCTGGCGGTCGGCCTTGTCGGCCTGTCGCAGCCAGCACTCGCGAATGCCATTGTGGCGGATGTCGCTGCGGGCGGCGCGCTGGAAAAGGTGCAGGCGCCGCCATGCCTCGGCGGCGTTTCGCTGGCGAGATTTCAGCCTTGGCGGCCTGCTGGAACTTACCGCACAGATGTGTTTCCCGGCAGCTACGGGCCAGCTGTTGCTTATAACGGGGAGGCTCTTTCGACGTCGCGAGGCGATGCCGGCATAGATCCTGTGCAGACGGCGGCGATAATCCCCGGTGTGTTCGGATCGGTTGCCTTGTCCATGCGCAACTCTCCCGTCTCGGCGCGCTGGGCACCTGTCTACAGGGCCATCGCCGGCTGCTCTGCAAGCAGTGCGTGCGAGCGCAAGAGCGCTGCTTTTGCCGAGATCGTTAACGCTGTCAAAGACCGGGGATTCAGCGACAAGCTGTCCTTCGTCAACAGCAGCATAAACCGTGCAATTGCCTACAAGAAAGACAGTGCAGTTTACAGCAGGCTCGACTATTGGGCGAAGCCTTCGGAAATCCTCGAGCGGCGGGCTGGCGACTGTGAGGATTTTGCCATCCTCAAGATGGCGGCTCTGCTGCGGGCCGGCATCCCGGCGCAGAGCATGTCGCTCGTTGTTCTCCAGGATCGCCGCAGAAAATTCTTTCATGCCGTGCTGTCGGTGAGTACGGGCAGCGGCACATTCATCCTCGACAGTCTCAACAACACTGTTTTGAAAGACAGCGATCTCCCTGACTATCTGCCGCTGTATTCCTTCAGCACTGACCGGGCGTGGATCCATGGCGCAAAACCAGGAGGCGCGCAAATAGCAGACATCAAAGGCGCTTTCCCAACGGTTGCTCCTGGCGAAGGTTCGGAGCCGGATATATTCCTCTGAAAATTACGCGAAGCATCGTCACCCAGGATTGAGCTGCACTGCCTGGAGCGGCAGCTCTAAAGCGCGTCGCATTTGAACGGATTCATGCGACGCGCTTTAAGTTCTTGTTTTTACGCATGTCGTTATCGCAAAACCGCTGCGCACCCTCGGGTCAAGCCCAAGGGCAAGCTTTTGCGCGACATGCATCAGCCGTTGACGAACGCCATCAGCAGCTCCGGTTCGGGTACGGGCGCCCGCACTGCATTCAATTGACCTCGATACCGACGTTCGCCGGCGCCGATGACGAAGCCGCTGGCGATCGGAACTTCGCCATTGGCATCGAGTCGAGCAAAAATGTCAGCGACATTGAGATCCAACGCCAGCTTGAGATCTTGTCGGGCATCATTGTTTGGTCCGGTCGGCAACTGACGCTTGACCAGTTGCTGGAACGGAGCATTGAAAGTCAGGATCTTCTTCGATGACGCCAAGGCAAAAGCGGGCGAGGGGCAGGCAACCAATATGGCATTGATCGTTCTGATCGATGCAAGCTTTCGTAGGATCAGGTTTTCATCCGCCAGCCCGAGTATGCAGGCCACCCGTATCGCCGACGTCAGATTACCAGTCTTGGTTTGATTTTTGGCGATCTCGTCGATCAGCATGCCGATCGTGCATTTCCTATTTTCAGCCATCTGCTTCAGCGACATCCAGAAAGCCTTTTCCAGACGAATGCCGCGGCGTATGCCGCCACGCGCGACAACCCGGAACTCCAGCCCGAAATCCTCTCTGGTGATCGGCAGAAGCAACCGATCATCGGTGGTGGGAGGAGAGTTGGCGCTAGCGCTCACTCATGGCCTCCTGACGCGCCTTGTTGATCGGCTTCAAAAGGTAACTGAGGATCGTCTTGCGTCCTGTCTTGATGTCGACTGAACAGATCATGCCGGGGATGATCGAATAGGCCTTGCCGTCCCTTTCGAGGGTCGACTTGTCCGTCGCGACACGCACCTGGTAAAAGGGCTCACCCGTTTTCTCGTCGACCAGGCTGTCGGCGGTGATGTTGGAGACCTTGCCTTCGATGCCGCCGAAGATCGAGAAGTCATAAGCGGTGACTTTTATCAGCGCCTCCTGGTCGGGACGAATGAAAGCGACATCGCGTGGCGAGACGCGCGCTTCGATCAGCAAGGTTTCGGAGGTGGGCACGATGCCTGCCACAACCGAGCCAGGCTGCACGAAGGCGCCAACCGTGTTTAGCTCCAGTGTATTGACGATGCCGTCCACCGGCGAACGGATATCGGTGCGCGCTACCTTGTCGGTGGCCCCACGAATGGTTTCGTCCACGACCGAAAGCTCTGCCAGCGCCTGCGTCAGTTCATCCAGTGCTTCCTGCTGCAGCTGGAGGCCAAGCTCCTCGACCTGGAGTTGGGCTTCGGTGATCGTTGACCTGATCTTCTTGACTGTCTCGCCGGACAGGTTCAGCTGACCATTGAGTTCGGTCTGCTCCCGTTCAACCCGGATTTGCTCTGTCCTGGCCATCAGCCCCTTTTTGACCATTGATCCAACCAGTTTTGCCTCTTGGTCACTAACGGCCAGATTCCTGGTGAGGCGGTCGGAATTGGCGGCTGCTTCGTCCAGTTCCTTCTCGCGCTGGTCGAGGCGCGATTTGAGAACCGACAATTTATTGTCGAAGTTTTCGCGCCGGGCTGTGAGAAGCTTTTGTTCATTCTCGCAGATTTGCGGAGCGATCGACTGAATGTCGGCCGGGCACGGAAAAGGCCCTGCGAGATTGCCGCTTTGTTCGTATTTGAGCCTTGCGATCCGCACTTCAAGCGCGCGAGACTTGGCCTGCTGCTCGCCAAGGCTGGACGTATTCAGCGTGTTGTCGAGGCGAATGATCAGGTCGTTTTTCCTGACGACCTGCCCAATCTTGACGGCGATTTCTTGGACGACGCCGGCTTCGCTGGCCTGTATGATTTGGGTCTTGGACGCCGGGATGACCTTGCCGTCGCCGCGTGCGATTTCGTCGACTTCGGCAAAAGCTGCCCAAGCAACAAAAACGACGAAGAGCGCTCCTATGATAAATATGGACGCCGACGCGAAAAGCGGCGGACGATCTTCTTTGGCAAGCATTTCCTTACGCCCCATTATATTGAACTCGGTCAATATAATCTATTTTTTATCAGCCACTTTTCTGCAGTGCCTTTACGACCTGTTCCTTTGGCCCGTCTGCAACTATCCTGCCTTGTTCGACAACGATAAGCCGATCCGCCAGCTCAAGCATGCTGTAGCGGTGGGTTGACACGATCAGCGTCGTTTTTTCATCGAAGGCCACTTTGAGCTGTTTGATCAACTGTCTTTCCGAGGCGAGATCCATTGAGCCTGACGGCTCGTCCAGGAAGACGATTTTCGGCTTGGTCAGCAGCAGGCGCGCAATTGCCACCGTCTGTCGCTGCCCCCCCGAGAGATTGGTACCCCGCTCGCCGACATTCATGTCATAGCCGCGCGGGTGGCGAGAGACGAACTCGTCGACGCCGGCGGCCTTTGCGGCGTCGATGATTTCCTCATCGGTCGCCTCGGGGCACGCCATCAGGAGATTTTCCTTGATGGTGCCTGAAAACAGATCGCCGGCCTGGGCGACGATTCCTACCGCAGCGCGAACCTCCGACGGGTGGTATTGGCGGATGTCGATGCCGTCGAGCAAAAGCTCTCCCGAGGTCGGAAGAAAAAGCCTGCCGATCAGGCGACCCATCGTTGTCTTGCCGGACCCTATGCGGCCGATGATGCCGATCCGTTCTCCCGGTTTGACCGAAAAATTGAGGCCGGTCAGAACCTCGTTTTCCGAACCGGGATAGACGAACCCGACATTCCTGAACACCATCGCACCGTTGCGGATGGGGCGGTTGACGAAGCCCACCGTGTCCGGCCGGTCTTCCGGTTGAGCCATGATCGAATTGACGATTCTCAACGAGAGCATGGCTTGCCGCAGTCTCGAAAGCGTGATGGCGATCTGGCCAAGTGGAGCAACCGCGCGGCTCGCCAGCATGACCGTGCCTATTATTGCTCCCGTAGAAATATGGCCTTCCGAGAAGGCATACGCGCCGGCTACGACCAGGGCGACGGTCACAAGCTGCTGTATGGCCTGGGTGATGTTGCCGGCGGCGGCCGAAAGCTGCTTGATCTTTTCCGACGTATTGGCAGCGTTCTTGGAGTGCTCACCCCATTTCCGCAGCAGATACGCTTCGGCCCGCAGCGATTTGATCGTCTCCAGCGTCGAAATGGATTCGACCAGCAAGGCCTGGCGCTGAGAAGCTTCATTCATCGAGGCGGCGACTCGCTTGCCGATACGTCGCTGCGTAATCAGCCCGACGATGACCGACGCCACGAAGGCCAATGCCGGTATCACCACCAGCCAGCCGCCTATCGCATAGATGACCAGAAGAAAGACGAACACAAAAGCCGTATCGATAAAGACGCTGATGGTATTGGAGGTGAAGAACTCCCTCACGAACTCATATTGGGTCACGCGATTTGCGTATTCACCGGTCGAGCCAGGGCGCGCTGACAGAGACGAGTTGAGGACTTTTTCGAACAGAAGATATGATATTCGCAGATCTGCTTTGCGCCCGGCATAGTCGATGAGAGACGCCCTGGCGGTCTTCAAAAGCAGATCGAACAAAATGACGGCGCCGATGCCGATTGCCAGAACCCACAGCGTTGATGTCGCCTTGTTCGGCAGGATTCTGTCGTAGACGTTCATGGTGAAGATCGGCGAGGCGATGGCCAGCAGATTGATGAATATCGCCGACAGGACCACTTTCGAATAGGTGCGCCAGAAGGCGCCCATCGTTCCCGTCAGCCAGTGACGCCTTTCTATCTTCGCCGCCGAACCGACCTTCATTCCTTCGGCGGCATTGGCATAGGTTATCGAAAAGGATACGCCGCCACTGATGAAACCGGCGGCAAGCTCGGCTTTGGCGATGATCGTGCGGCCATCTTCCTGCGGGGCGGTCGCATATGCGCCGTCTTGCATCTCCGCCAGCAGGGCAACAGGCAACTGGCTGACGCGAAAGAGAATGGCGGGAAGATCGACACGACCGCGCAGAAAATCCCGGTGGCTGAATTCCTGGACCTCCAGACCGATCCGTTCGGCAAGATGCCTGATGTCCTCCACCTCTATTCGCGTCTCTGAAAGCGGAACCCCGGCGAACAGGACGGTTTCGGCGCTCGGTCTGCCGAGATATCCGGCAACAGCCGAAAAGCAGGCCTTGAATGCCTCTTTAGGGGAGAGGATGTTGGGTTTCTGATTCACGATCTGCCCGCAAGGACTCTCGATCGATCCTTAAACCGAGCTACTTTTTCCTGACCGGGGCGAGGATGTCGAAAGGCAGATCATTTTTCTGTTCCGACGGGGTGCGCGCATAGGTTTCGGTGTCAGCAGTCTCCGGCGTTGCAAACTCGGTCCTGGCATAAGCCGCCGCCTGTTTTGCCGGCTGAAGGTTCATCGTTTTCAGCAACTGCCCGGTCGCCGCCAACAGCCGATACTCGGCGAACAGCGATGCGTAGGAGGCAGTATCCGCCAGCGTTGCTGTATTGAACCGCGTATTTTGCGCATCAAGCACGTCGAGCAGCGACCGCTGTCCGACCTTGAATTGTTCGCGATAGGAGACGACGAGTTTTGCGCTCTCGGAAGCCTGCAGCCGCAGAGTTTTTGCGAGGTCGGCTTGCCGGAAGCGGCGATCCCATGAGGTGCGGACCGCTTCCTCGATCTCCCGCAAGACCTGATGCAATCCGAGTCGCTGTTCGCTGGTGCGGCGGATCTGTTCTTGTTCGTTGGCCTTGTCGATACCTCCGCGATAGAGGTTCCAGCGCAGCACGAGCCGCGCTTGCAGGTCGCTGGCGTCGCCGTCATCGCCATCAACATCATATCCGGCCCGCGCACGGCCTTCGGCGACAATAGCGGGTCCGAATTTGGCCCGGGCTGCATCCACCAGTGAAGCAGCGGCGTCGATATCGCTGTTGGCCATGTGAACGCGCGGATTGTTCTCGCGCGCCAGTCCCAGCGCCTCGTCAAGCGACCTTGGCAGCGCGCCGCCAACACTGCCTGGCCTTGTGGCGTTGGTCAGCGGCTTGCCGACGGTCTTGAAGAATCGTATTTTGGCCTGCTCCAGCTCTTCGGAGGCTTCCTGCAAGCGTGCCTTGGCTGCTAAAAGCCGCTCCTGGGCTTGTTGGCCGTCGGCATCGTTCAGCGCACCACCCGCGATGCCTTGCCGGATATCTCCGAGAATCCCCTGATGGAAGCCCAGGTTCTTTTTCGCCTCTGAAACGATCGAGGCCTGCAGCATGTATTCAAGATAATCCTGGACGACGGAGAGCCCGATGAATTCAGATCGCTCCAGTACCCTGAAAGAAGCCCCATCGACCCGCGACGCCTGATGGTTCAGTTCGGCCCGTCGTGCTCCACTGTCGTAGAGCGTTTGCGATATCACGACACCCGCTTCCGCCGGATAGAGCCCGTCTTCCTCTATGGAGAGCGCTCGTCGGGACGAATTGTCGAGGCGACGGGCTCCCGCAGATGCTTCAAGATCGATGCTGGGAAGATAGAGCCCTTTCGCCTGGCGCAGTTCGAATTCGATTGCTTCGCGGTTTTCAACCGCTTGGCCGATCTCCGGATTGGACTCGACGGCCACGGCCATCGCTTCCTTGAGCGTGAGGGCGCTAGCGCTCCCGCAACCCAGCATCGAAAATGTGATGAGCAGGCCAAGGCGCTTGCCAATGGCCACTTTGATTGTCGTATTCATGGTCTACCCCACCCACGCTTCTGCCCGGTACTTTTTGTATGGCCCAAGTTTATATGGCCAAGCCTTCTCACCGAAGCTTTGACAAATTATCCGATAAATTCTTCGAATACGTGAGTGTTTATTGATTTAGCCCGGCCAAGAACCGAATCCGAGGCATAAGTTTCGGGAATGTAGCAAAAATGGCACATAAAACGGGCGCTGGCTGCGGTTTGCGGCAAGCGCCTGCGCCTGTGATCAATGCTGCTCGCCGCCTCCTTAAGCTTCGCGCAATCTTTGCAGCCTATTCTGCTTATCGATTGGCGAGGGAACATGACGCGCAAGCCGCTATTGCTTTTTGCCTTCCCGGCTCTCATCCTTCTGTTTCTTGCAGGGGGACGAGCAGCGACGTTCCAGCTGGGAACCTATCCGGCCAGCCCCGCCCTGTGGCGGATCTGGCTTGAACTGCGCCCGTTGTCGATGATGTTCTGGCAGCAGGTCGACCTCTATCTGAGCGGTTCAATGGCCCTTGATGCCGCGATCCTGACCGCCGCATCGATCCTCTGCTGGATGGCTTGCCGGACGCGAAAATCGGCCGCGCTCTTCTTCCTTGCCAACCACGCCGCTCTACTTTTCGCCGGGTTGATAATGGCTTCCAGCAGCCATTCTGAAACGGCGAGCACGATTGCGGCATTCACTGGACCGAGCGGCCACCCGTTCTCGCTGATCCTCGATTTCACATGGCAAAACAGCCTGGTGCTGGGTCTGGGCACTGCGGCCTGCGCCTACTGTCATGTTGCGTTTCTCGGCGAAGCGCGACAGCGTTCCCGAGCGCTCGCCGTACGGCTTATTGCTCTGCAGCGGGATCTCTAATGCAAGTCGCGCAAAAGCATGCCCTCGGGCTTGAACCGAGGGTGCGCAGCGGTTTTGCGATAACGACATGCATAAGAACAAGAACTTAAAGCGCGTCGCATGAATCCATTCAAACGCGATGCGCTTTAGGACCCGGGCACGCCATGGTTTTCACGAAATGGGCTTTCACGTAGCCGTCCAGGCTCACTGACGGCAACGGATAGTAGGTGACCGGGCACCATTGCCGCTTTCGGTCCGCCCCGGCCGGCCGGCATGGGCCTGTGGCCACGATGATGCCGTTGTGATCGCTAGAGCACGTCCTGTGGTCGATGAATCGATTGTGATGTGACAGCTGCGTCTTGTGCTGATTCAACATCCACCTCGATGGAGGTGGACGATGGGAAGAGCATTGAGCGGGGATCTTCGATCGCGGGTTTTGAAGGCTTCGGACGAAGGGATGTCGGCGCGGCAAGCGGCGGCGCGGTTCGGCGTGGGAGTGTCCAGCGCGATCCGCTGGATTGCGCGGGCGAAGAT